>NZ_JAZBJZ010000081.1:0-23677 GCF_036349135.1 Tumidithrix elongata BACA0141 | reverse complement strand
CTTACCCTCTTTTTTACCTCATATTTTACCCTGTCTTATAGCGGAAAGGGAGTAGTTGATTCCTAATTCTTAGTTGCACATCGCGTAGGAAATTGGGAAATCTGGTCTATCTGATGGTTAGGCTCAGCAAATTCCTCATGATAGTAGCGCCTATAGGAATAGCCCTACTATCATGAGGGAAGATTTGTTTGCCCTATTAAGCTATAGGTTCTTCTTTTCCAATCAAAGATTCAATCTTAACTATAAGTTTTTCAAGAGATTTGTGTTTTCTCTTATCTTCCCAAACTGGAGATTTTTTAAGTTTTTGAATCGAATCTACAAATCTTGTCTTTAATGTGACAGGTTTCTCGATGGCTTTTCCTACTTTAATATTGCGAATTTTCTCCTTGATCTGTACTAGGGACAAACCTTGATTAATAGTTTCATTTAATAATGACTGTCGAAGATCGGCATCTTTAACGGTAGCGATCGTTGTTGCCTTGGTATATTCGATTTGTCCTTTCCGTAAAGATTCTAGGACTTCATTGGGTAAATTGAGTAAAGGTAGTCGATTGACAACAAAAGATTCCCATTTTACTTTCTGTAACGACTCAAAAATGCTGATTGTTTTAGCCGCGATCGCTGTCAGTAATTCGTCGCGATCGCCCTCTGCCGTGACTCGCAATTTATAAAGGTTTGAAATTACTTCTTTTTCTGAAAGTCCTAATCTAAGTACCAAGATTTGCAATATTGCCTCAGTTTCCTCTACTGGGTTTAAGTCTTCTCGTTGCAAGTTTTCTACAAGTGCAATTTCATAGGCTTGAGCGTCAGTTAGTTGACGAGTTACCACAGGAATTTTTTCTAGGTCTAATTCTTTGGCAGCACGAAATCGACGTTCGCCCGCAACCAGTTCATAGCCGTTGCCCACAGGTCGAACAATAATTGGCTCTAAAAGTCCATAATGAGAAATCGACTCTTTCAACTCCTGCATCTTGATTGGATCGAAATAGCGGCGAGGCTGTTGCTTGGGTAAAGAAATATCAGCAAGCAGGATCAGTCCTTCAGATGCAGTATTTTCGTCATCATCAAACAAAGCCACATTTGATAGTTTTGTGTGGACTTGATTAGGTGCTTTTCTCATAGCTTTTCCATTGCTGCGGCGATTTCATCAAAAATTTTCAAGATTGTACCATTGCTGCCCTTTTTGTTATTGCCAATAAATGCTCCAAAAGGCTTCAGGGCTTTAGTGGCTTCTGACAAGGCTGTAGCACGAGGTAGGGGGGAGAATACTTGAGCAATCGCCGCAAGCTGCTCTTTGATATCAAATAGGGTCTGCTGATCCATTGCTGTTGATGATGAATACATAGTGGGTAAAAACCCAGCCAACTTAAGATTTCTATTCAACTTTTTCTGTATTTTCTTTGTAGTGCCTAGCAAGAGGTCAGTTCCCATCAGAGCTTTAAACTGTGTCTGAATGGGGACAAGTACATGAGTTGCAGCCACTAAACTAATTACGCTCAGAATACCTAAACTTGGTGGACAGTCAATAAGAATAAAGTCATAGACTTCAAGAAATGGGGCTATTGCATCCTTAAGCCTAAGTTCCCGTAATTCCTCTAGAACAAGTTGCTGTTCTGCTTTAGCAAGATTGAGGTTAGCTGGGCATAAATCTATTGAGTATAGATCTTTGATGATCGGCAGTGCGATTGGCAACTCGTCTTCAGCTTCGGCAATTAAGGAATTATATACACTTAGATTCAACATTCTTGTATTGATTCCCATAAAAGCTGTGAGCGATGCTTGGGGGTCCATATCTATCAATAGTATTTTGTGACCTCGATTAGCAAGAGTATAACCAAGATTTTGGGCTACTGTCGTTTTGCCCACTCCCCCTGCTTGATTAAATACTGCGATTACTCTTCCCATGATTTTTCCAATTTTTTTGCTGCTTTGCGGACTAAATTTCTTGAGGTTATTGACTGAAAAATTGCAAGATTTAAAACTTTGATTATTCGTAGATTATTTTTATCATAACGTTATGATAAAAACTAAACACCTTGTTTTTGATAGCTTTTCGTGCAAATCATAACACTGTTTATCCTAACCAATCCAAATCTCATTTGAATTGTAAAAACTTCCCTTTTGTTCGAGTTTGAAATCACCCAAAAGCAAGCCTAACCATACCTCTACTATCGGTAACTGTAAAGCTCGTTGCAGATCGTCTAAACGAATCGGTCGATTACTTATTGCTATACACCGTGCGATCGCCTCAACCCAAACTGAAACATTTTCAGCATGAGCCGTACTCATCGCCCGTTCAAATTCCTCTTCAAAACTAAGTAAATTTTCCTGCTCTAAAGATTGAATCAATACCTCCTTATCCATTGCACTAACTATTGAATTACCATTTCTGATCGGTTCGGGAGTTTTTCTCGGCAAAGACATCAAAGGCTCAATAAACTGCTCGAAATCTACCACCACCGATTGACGTACATAGCGATCGAAAGCATCCTCTGGCATAATCGGTCCATCATCCGTAGCCCTTGCATGTAACTCCTCAAACAAAAAACTAGAGCGATCGCAAAACAAATCTGCAATCCGACTTACCGCTTCTCCTGCTACTCGCAATTGCGATCGCATATCGAGATCGACCAAAGTCAGATCCAAAAGCTCAAATACCCTTGACAAATTTGCATCTTCAGGAGACTGCTTTGCTGAAGAGATGACATCCCACAAATCTAACTCAAGCTGTTTAACTTGCAAAATCTAGCCTCACTATTTAGCCTCACAGGTTAATCTTTTTGGGGATGGCAAGGACAAGGTCGTAAAGGGCAAAGCCAAGGATCGAGACGTTCTTGACTGGCAAATTTCTTAATCCCGTAATTTGACTCTAACAATACCAGCATTTTTTGTATGTAGGTATGAACCTGCGAAGCCACCATCCCCGCACAATGGATCGGAGAAATTGCCGCAAATTTCTCCTGCCCTTTCCAAACTTCTGTGGCGATCGCGTGGATTGGCGTATCTGTCCCCGACCGTCGATAAACCACCAACACTGCCCAAAATATAGAGGCAAATTCATCTACATTGACTACTAGATCTTCACTCGTATTATCACGTTTGCGAGAACGAATCAGATTGCGACGATCGCGGTGGCGGGCATAGGAACGTCGACTATAGCAAACAGCTGGATCCCAACAGCGATCGCCATCTGAACCGTGAATCTCTTGGGCTTGTGCCGCCGAAAGCATCGCGCACTTTTTACATTTCTCTGGGATGCCTTTTGTCATAGTAGGGTTAAAGAGATTTCCTCGAGTCACCAAAATTTTTTGATATTAAGGTTAAATTTTAATCGTGGGTAGCGATCTACACTTGGTTGCAACTAATAAATTGGATCTCCGATCCGAATCATTAGTACTATTTAAATATTGGTACAGACATCGCCACATTTATCGCTCCTTTAGGCTTATGCCTGACAACCCAGAATATCTACAAGGTGTAATCGAACGACTAACCTTTTACTCCGAGGAGACAGGCTATACCGTTGCACGGTTAAAAGTGCCCAAGGCTCAAGACCTCATCACTATAGTCGGGAACTTCGCTAACATTCAAGCAGGGCAGTACGCTCTTTTGCGTGGGCGATCGCATCATGCAACAGGTAAACGACTATAACCGTGAAGTTCTCAATGGCGACATTGGCACGATTGCAAGCATAGATTTAGAAGAGCAGGAGGTGACGGTTTTATTTGGAGATAGACAGGTTACTTACGACTCAGCCGATCTCAATGAGATTATTCTCGCTAGAGCTACTACGATCCATAAAGCTCAGGGTAGCGAGTATCCTGTGGTGATTATGCCTCTTTTCATGTAGCACTTTCTCATGCTCTCTCGCAATCTTTTCTACACTGGGCTGACTCGCGCTAGAAAACTTGCCATCATCGTCGGTGAATCCAAAGCGATAGGTCTTGCTATCAGACAGGTGAGCGATCGGCAAAGATACACCTACCTTTCAAGGCGATTGGCAAAGTTGGCAAATACTCAGCCTTAAATGGAACAAGACCACCGTTTCATCAAGAGACAGACGAATTTGGGACTAGGATCCCGTCCCCGCGCTCATGATTTGGATATCATCGGGACGAATTACAGAGCCATTTCCTAAGCTATCTTTATGCGCTAATTCTCCCTCCAACACGTAGGTGAGAATTTCCATATCGTGGTGTCCGTGAGTGACAAAACCAGCCCTCGGAATCACCCGCAGCGATCGAAATCCTATGCGATCGGGATCTTGAAAGCTGCCAAATGAAAACGTATGGTAGCTTTCAAGCTAGCCAATTTTGGTATGTCCTCGGAAATTGCGATCGTGAATAGTATGTACGGCAGTGGTTACCATCTTCTGTACCTCTTTGTATTACGTAGACTTGGTAAAACTCAGTCAATAACCAGATCGGATGGCTGACCCCAGCCTCCAGTGAAAACAAACTTAGTCAGTGGTTTGCGTGTTCTAGGCGCAAGTTCCTGGGCTTGCAATGCTGTTGGTAAGGCCTGCGGATCGCCCAGATATCCGATCGCGATTATAGCAACTGGTTCGTAGCCACTTGGAATGCCGAACTGCGATCGGGCTTTTTCTGCATCAAACCCTGCCATTTGATGAACGAATAGATCCAGTGCGATTTGAAAAAGCACGAGGACTCCAGCGTCCACGAATTAGGTCATGAACTGTATACTCAGTCTCAGCCAAGTTTTCGAGCATAGGATTACCTCATTTTTAAATAAAAAAACTGATTCATTAACGAAACAAAAGCTTTATCAGTGCAAAACAATAGCCCCCTAATAACACTTCTGTGGCACCAATCAGCCCTAGTAGTGGTGGTAAAGGGGCAAGTATCCTTAGAGCGATCGCGTTGATCTGGGGGTGTCTGGGGAAGGTGCGATATTATGGGGAGCTTTTGCAAGTGCCGATGGCGGTAGTAATTTCCCCAGCAGTAACAGTCTTAATGTTCCTAGGGCAGTGCTGCCAATCGCAATATTTGCGCCAACAAATAGCAGCACTGCTAACCCTTCCATCGCTCCAGTTATGCCACGTTCGACAAAGCGCAAAGACGACAGTGCTAGGGCGGCAATGCCGAAAGTAAATGCCCAGTAGGATGCGGCAAATGGTTGTTGGAACACCCACGGTAGCAACCGTAGAAGAATCAATGCCTGCAACAATCCATAGCCGAAGAGAATCTGAGCAAAGGTGTCAGGCAAACCATTAGTGATGCCCAGGTAAGCAACACAGCCAACCACAGGAGGCGCAAGTTGAATTCCTAAAGTTGGACGCAAAGGTTTGGGCAAGGCTTCCAATAGGAATAGTCGCTGCATGATGATGGACTCCAGTGCCAACCACGAAAACATCCCCGCTCCAAAAAACAAAACGCCCCAATCTCGATAGCCGAGAGCACTTGCCACGATCGCACTGACAAAGCTACCCGCGACTGTAGGTAGATAAAGCACAGGAGTTGTGGTTTCGGGATTGCGTCCTCCCATCCATAGGCGACCAGAACGATATACACCAAAGCTCAATTGACCGATCGCACCGATCGCGAATAACACGAAGGCGATCGTATGGGAATAGGGCGCGATCGCCAGCGCAATCAACACTGTAGACACAGGCACTAATCCGATAAAGCAACAAAAAACAGGATGCTCGAACTCAGCCAACGCATCTTCGCGCGCCCACAGCCATTTGCTGACATAGAGCAGCAGCAGTATAAGCCAAACTGCAACTGCAATTAGCATAATGATTTCGCCAATCCAAATAGGTAGATTCCAGATCTTGGCAGCCACTCGCCAGCAGCTTCCCAGCCCTACCAGACCCAGAATCATGCCAAAAAAAGCGGCAGGAACAGCGATACGAGATACCTTTAAGATGGCAAATTTCAGACGTGATTTTCTCATAGTCTAACTTCCTAACAGTTATCGAGAGATAAAGACAATCAATAACGCAACTTCACCCTGCATTCGTAGAGTCGTCACAAGAACGCCTACTCATTGTTTAGGCTCTGGCAGTGTAAACATCACCGTTCTACTGGTGATAACTTTATGCGTAGGGTCAGCTAGTTCGATCAGTACCTTGTGCAAACCAGGTTCCAGACCAACTAGGACGATGGTTTCGCCGCTGGCATCGATAAAATGCCAAGGCGCGTCATCGACGGTGATGTGGATATGACCAATGCGCGGCGATACTTCGAGGGCACCTTTGCCGAATACTGGCAACAAGCGCAAGTTCTCCGTTCGGTATTGGATGAAGACACGACCCTGAGCCAGGGGTTCAGGAAGCGGTGGATCGACAATCAGATTGGCTGGTGCTTCATGTTCGATCGCAATCAACGGTGATGGGACACGAATGTCTGTGGAACTCTGGGCGGAGATACTAGTGGCGAATGAGGTGCGTTCAGTCATAGCAGTTAGGCTCCTGAGAGCAGTGTATATAGTGGTTACTTGGAGGAGAATGCTTGATGGATCAGCGGTGCAATGACATCGATGTTCTTCACCAATTCATCAGAGAGTGAGAACCGCTGTTTTAAGTAATCGGAATCGTTGTAACTTAGCCATACTTTGCCATCGGTCGCTTCCCATGCCAGTACTTTCAGCGGTAAATCTAAGGCAATAGTTGGTTCTGCCACCATGAGTGGCGTTCCAGCTTCTGGTTTGCCAAATAGCAATAATTGCGTTGGCAGCAGCCTTAGTCCGACTTTTTCGGCTTCAGCTTGTTGATCGATGCGAGCAAAAATGGTGATGCTTTTAGCCTGAAGGGCAACTATTAAGCGATCGATGGTTTCGGCCACTGAATACGAGCTAGGCTGGCTGATAATGCCGTTGTTTTCATTCATAGCTGGACTCCTTGCAGGACAAAAACTTAAGTGATTGCGAGAAACTATAAATGCTCTTGCTCCGGCTTCTCAAAGATTGAGGTCGGACAATCCAGGAGGATCGTCGAGACGGCGACCCAGTATCCAGTGGTATTTGCGATCGCTCTCCTGAGGTGCTTCAAATTTGTGCCATGCCGCCATCGACAAATAACTCGATGCCGTTCACAAAACTGCTATCGTCCGACGCAAGAAAAACCACGGCTTTGGCAATTTCATCAGGTGTGCCGACTCTTCCCAGTGGGATGGTGACGGCTTGGCTGTCCACAAATGCCTGCAACTGCTCGTCACTCAGTCCTAAAAGATCGTAACCGGGAGTCGGCACTACTCCAGGACTGATGGCGTTGACTCGGATCTGGCGCTCTTTGAGGTCGAGTGTCCAATTGCGGGCAAACGATCGCACGGCGGCTTTGGTGGCGCTGTAAACGCTGAAGGCTGGGGTGCCTTTTATCGAAGTGATTGAGGCGTTCAGGATGATGGAAGCGCCTTTTGGCAACAGTGGCAGTGCCTTCTGTACAGTGAACAGTAACCCTTTGACGTTCGTGTTAAACGTTTTGTCAAAGTGTTCTTCGGTGATCGATCCGAGAGGAGCGATTTCTCCACCACCAGCATTAGCGAAGACCACATCGAGGTGTCCCTGCTCTTGCTCGATCGTGGCAAAAAGGCGATCGAGGTCTATCAACTTGGAGACATCGCTCTGTACACCTGTGACATTTTTGCCAATCGCTTCCACAGCAGTATCCAGTTCAGGCTGGCGACGACCCGTGATGAAGACATAGGCACCTTCAGCGACAAAGCGTTTGGCAGTAGCGAGACCGATTCCGCTGGTGCCACCTGTGACAAGCGCGATTTTTCTATCTAGTTTACGCATGATGTTAATACCTCTCTATTTATGATGTTGATGCTTCTCTATTTCGTAGTTGCGGCGTGTTCGATGAGCGTGGCAACGGCATCCGCATGGGAAATCATCACCACATGAGATGCGCCATCTACAGCGATCGTTTCCTTTGAGTTAGCGCGCTTTGCCATGAAAGCGTGTAACGCTGCTGGGATATTCAAGTCGCGGCTGCCATAGATGAACCAAGACGGAGTAGACTTCCATGCAGGCGCGCCAGATGCCTCGTTAAATGCGGCATCCGTGATTGGTCGCTGGGTGCCAGCCATCAGCTTTGCATCTGCGATTGACACATCCGCAGCAAACTGTGCGTGGAACTTGGACTGCTGGATGTAAAGATCCTTACCGCCGTCGGGTAGTGTGACTGGAGGCGCAAGTGTGGGACCAAGCGTGCTGCCTGGGTAACGACCAGAGAGTTCGACGGCAGTCTCGCCCGCTTCAGGAGCGAAGCCAGCAACGTAGACCAGAGCCTTCACGTTCTTGTTGTCATTGACGGCATTGGTGATTACTGCGCCTCCGTAGGAATGCCCGACTAACACGATCGGACCCTCAATGCTGTTAAGGATGCTGGAGACATAGTCCGCATCGCTCTTGACTCCGCGCAGAGGATTGGCTGCGGCAACCACCGGGTAACCTTTTGCGATCAACTTGGTCAAGACACCGTTCCAACTAGAAGACTCGGCGAACGCGCCGTGGACGAGAACGATGGTGGGCTTGTTATCTTGTGCGCTAGCAGTGTTCATAATGGCTCCTAATGAAGTAATGAGGATGAATCCTAGGGAAAGTGCGGCAATCAAAAGCAGATGGATACCGTTCCTGCGAGTGAGCATGTTCATGTCGTGATCTCCTTTGTGTTTGTTACTCTTGTTAGATTGTGAAAAAATGACGAATAAAAATTACTGATGAAACAAACGCAACGATTCATCCCAGAGGCGATCGGCATTATCTGGATCGATTGCATAGGGAGCAACGCCACTGTAGTCTTCAGCGCGCTTAGTCACGATCGCGGCTTCATTACAATCCTCGAAGTAACGACCGCCGATGCCATCCAGCAATGGGGATGTCGCCAGCAAAACTGAGGTAGCAGCACCCTGTTGCGGTGTCTTCCGCAACTCAGCCGGAGTTTGAATACTACCGACATAGCGCTGAAGGTTGGTCTCGATCGCTCCAGGCATCAAGGCATTAGCCGTAATACCATCCCTGAACCAGCGTTTGGCAACACCGACAGCAAAGAGGATATTGGCGGTCTTGGACTGCCCGTAGGCAAGCCACGGATCGTAACGGCGAAACGCGAAGTGGATATCATCGAAGACAACGGGCGAGAGCATATGCCCGCTAGAACTGACGGAGACAATGCGCGCCGCACCATCTGCCTTCAGTGCATCGTGGAGTCCAAGTGCTAGGGCAAAATGCCCAAGATAGTTGGTGGCAAACTGCATTTCCCAGCCTTCAGGCGTGTGCTGTTCGGGTAATGCCATCACACCTGCGTTGTTGACAAGGATGTGTAATGGTTTATCCCATGCGGCGACGAATGTGGAGATCGAGGCGCGATCGGTCAAATCAAGTGGGGCTACGTGAATATTCCTATTTCCAGTAGTCGCAGTAATGTTAGTTGCTGTTTGTTTTCCAGCATCAACGTTACGCACCGCTAATGTCACCTCAGCTCCTGTGAGAGCTAATGCCCGTGACGTTTCGATGCCGATACCCGATGCTCCTCCAGTGACGATCGCCCGTTTGCCAAAAAGATCAATGCCCGTGACGACCTCAGTAGCGGTGGAATGCCGACCAAAGGGTGTCTTAATCTGTGTCATCATGTACTCCTTGATGGATGTTAAGTGTTATCTTCGTTGTCCACCCACATCTGTGCATGAACCTTACGATCTCCAACGCCTAGGTAGGCTAAGTGGCTGGATTTTTGACGTTGTACTCGGTCATCATGGTTTGTCGATCGCGACTGGATTTAATGAAATCTGCCGCCTTCTCACCAATCATGATGGTTGGCGCGTTTGTATTGCCTGTGGTGATGGTTGGCATGATGGATGCATCCACGACACGCAAGCCCTTAACCCCATGCACTCGTAGTTCTGGATCTACCACTGCCATTGGGTCAATGCCCATTTTGCAGGTGCCAACTGGATGCCACACAGTACTGCAAGTATCCCGAATGTAAGTTTCGAGAGCCTCATCACTCCGAACGTTGGCACTCGGAGCAATTTCCTGACCGCGAAACTCATCAAAAGCACTAGACTGAAACAATTGGCGGATTAATTTAATGCCAGCAACGAGCTTTTGCACATCGGCTTGACTTTGCAGATAGTTCATCTGAAGTATTGGTGCATCTTTGGGATCGCGAGAATGCAAACGGACACTACCCATGTTTTGGAGACGGGTTAAAGAGACTGCACCTGTAAATCCGTAAACAGCAGGAACATAACCAGGCGATAAGAATTGAATGGGACCGAAGAAACACTGTAAATCGGGTGCAACGTCAAGATTCTGCTCGCTATGCAAAAATAATCCAGCTTCAATTCCATTACTGGTGCTGGCAGGCTGTACGGCTTGAATGGATTCTTGAACGACAGTGACAAGAACGTGATCCTGAAGGTTTTGACCGACCCCTGGCAAATCAGCCACTAATGGAATTTCCATTGCTTGCAGATATTCTGCATTCCCAATGCCAGAAAGCATCAGTAACTTGGGCGAATCAAATGCACCTGCGCTTAAAATCACCTCTTGATTGACTCGAACTTGGTAGAGTGTTCCTTCCTGTAGATACTCAACCCCAATGGCGCGAGTTCCCTCAAACAGCAACCGAGTCACCAATGCTCCAGTCATCGTAGTCAAATTAGGACGCTTCAGAATTGGCAGGAGGAAAGCCGCCGCTGCACTGTGCCGTTTACCATCCTTGACCGTTAACTGATAATGACCTACTCCTTCCTGCTGGATACCATTGAAATCAGGATTGTTGTCGTATCCCATTGCCACACAAGCATCGATAAAGCGCTGAGATATCACAGCAGAAGATTTGATATCGGTGACGCTCAGTTCTCCATTGATCCCGTGATACTCAGAGGCTCCTCGTTGCTGGTGCTCTGATTTTTTGAAATAGGGTAAGACATCTTGGTAACTCCAACCGTAATTTCCTAACGATCGCCAGCGATCGTAATCGTGAGGGCTGCCTCGGATATACATCATGAAATTAATCGAACTACTGCCCCCTAGGACTTTGCCACGGGAACAAAACATTTTGCGATCGTGGAGGTAGGGTTCTGGTTCGGAGAAATAGCTCCAATCAACCTCAGAGCCAAGTAGGCTGATACATGCTGACGGAATATAAATCTCTGGTTTCGTATCTGGGTTTCCCGCTTCGAGGAGTAACACAGTGGTGTCGTTATCTTCGGTCAGACGGTTGGCGACGACGCAGCCCGCTGAACCCGCACCGATCGCAATGTAATCATAGTGAGTCATAGAATTTTTCCTGCGCTGTCTGTAATGGATGAATGGAGTCAGGCATAAACGAGGATAGATTGATGGACAAATCGACTGCTAAAATACCACTGAGTCATCCGTTCTCGTGGCATCATAAGAACACCTCGTTGGAAACCTCTGCGATCGATGCCAAGGGAGGATTAAGTAGAGGGTAGCGTTCCAGGAGGACCTAGAAATTCGTCACCAATCTCGGCAGAAATTTGCTCAAACAGCGCCATGTCTGGGGTATCTGACTCATTCACCGTGCCGACTGCGGCAATCAATCGAGCAAAACTGCTAGGTGACGCAACGACCAACCCACGGGCGGCGCGATCGCTGAATACCCCAATGGTGTGAGGTGTGCTAGGAGCGATGTAAAAGCTTTCTCCAGCAGTGAGCACAGCTTTGCGTTCGCCCGCCCAAACCGTAAACTCTCCTTCCACCACGTAAAGCTCTTCGGAGTATCGCGTATGACGATGAAGAGGGGTTTGCATGCCCGGGGAGAAATAGCCCTCAACCAAATCGTATCGACCACCAGTTGTCGTGCGATCGGCAACAATGCGGACGCGAGTGCCAAGTAACCAGAGAGATTGTGTCATGAGTTCGCTCCTGTTAATAAAACTCCTGAATGATTGAAGCTAGCTACGTACCAGTGGTGTATCCACCAAATGTTCTGCTAGAAACCAAACTTGCGTCTCATTTGTTCGCAATGCTTGGCTTACCAACAGATCGTTCGTACCGCTATCTTGATTCGCTGCTGTTTTGTCGATCGCAACTCTCAATTCCGCAATAATTAACTCGTGGGCTTCCAGCAAGCGCGACAGCATCACGGGTACTTCTTCAACGCCATTGGGAGGACGCTGAATTTTGGTGACTTCTGCCACATGGCGCGGGTCAGAGATCGCTACACCTCCTAGCATTTGCACGCGCTCACCCATTGCATCGATCAACTCAAGCTGTTCACTAGCATGTTTGTCGAGCAACAGATGTAATTGATAGAATATGCTGCCGCGCATCATCCAATGGTGCTTTTTATAGAGGTGATAGAGAATGATGGAATCTGCCAAAATTTGATTGACTAAAGCGCAGCTTTCGCCGCGAACATCAGGGTTGAGGGCGATCGGCATATCTCTCAGTTTGCCATACTGCTGAATTTCATATCCGTGCTGATGCAGCAAAGGCTGACTGCCATCAACTTTACTAATTTTATTTGTATCTTGAGCAGCCACGATCCTATCTCCTAGGGTAAGTCAGGTTTGTAAGTATTAGAATGGAGTATGAAAATCGACCCAATGCCGTTGATTAATTTTTTTTAGAACTATTTCACAGGGGCAATAGCTGCTGCTATCACCCTCGCTTCAGATGCCGACATGTCTTGGGCAAAAAAATCGTGAATGTTTAAACTGGAACGAAGCGAATCACTTCAAGAACATCGTGGAATCGATCCCTGACTTACCCAATAAAGATTGGATAAATCAGAGTAGTCTCAAGCCCGCATCGCTAAAACCAGACAAGCACGAGGCTTGATTACAAAGGACAGTCAAAGAAGCGATCGCTCCCTATTGCAGATATTTCTTCAGTTCTGCGGCAGCATGAACAAATAGCGAACGCACTGCTGGAACCTCGGCTAACCCATTCAATAGCCCAAAATCATGAATCATGCCGTTGTAACGCACGGTTGTCACCTTTACCCCTGCTTCATCGAGCTTGCGTCCATAGGCTTCGCCTTCATCACGCAGAATATCGCTTTCTGCGACCTGAATGAGCGCTGGAGGCAATCCTTTCAGTTGCTCAATCGTAGCCTGTAGCGGAGAGGCATAGATCTCTCTGCGTTTTCCCATGTCAGTCGTATACAGGTCATACATCCACTTCATCAAAGGTGTGGTTAGGAACCGTTTCTCGCCAAATTGATGATAAGACTCTGTTTCAAAATTAGCGTCTACGATCGGCCACATCATGATTTGCAACTTAATCTGTGGTCCTCCCTTCGCTTTTGCCATCAATGTGGTGACAGCCGTCATGTTCCCGCCCACACTGTTGCCGACGACAGCCAGATTTTTGCCATCGACACCAATCTCTTCACCATGTTCAGCAACCCATTTGGTAGCGGCATAGATCTCATTGACAGCCTGCGGATACTGAGCATCTGGGGTGCGCGTGTAGTTGACAAAGACAGCCGCAAAACCTGAAAGCACGACGAGATCGCGAACCATGCGCTTGTGTGTTGGATAATCGCCCAGTACCCAACCGCCGCCATGAATAAACATGAAAACAGGTAATGTGCCTTTGACACCCTCAGGTCGCACGATATTTAGCGCGATCGTATAACCGTCAGCGGTAATTGTCTTCTCAGACTCGTCAATACCTGAAAGATCCACTTTAACGGAAGCCTGTGCATCCACGAGCACTTGACGCGCTGCGAGGGGATGTAATGTCTCTAGAGGCGCACCATCTCCTGAATTCAGTAATGCCAAAAATGCCTTCACTTCTCTGGAAAGACGCGGATCGTTTGCGACTTCCAAAACTTTCGTCGCTTGCGAGGTTGCTTGAGCAATCATAAGTTCTCCTTTGGTTAATCATGGTAGATAATCTGTTGAAGTGGCACTGTCAAGCTAACTTGCTTATCAGTATTGGTCAGTATTGAGGACACTGATAATCTCCATATTCAACTAGGAGAACTCTGGCATTAAGCGCTCCTAGTCGATAGTCTCGATCGGAAGGTGGTACAACTAACTGGTGGCGATCGCCCGATGCTTCAATAGAAATATCGTGACTCATGCTTAACCTCTAAAAGAGCGTTCATCGTGCAAGTAGCACTGTGAAATCTCTTTTTCTCACTTCTACAATTATTTTGATGTCCTTAATTTAGGAAACTAATTTAAATCTGTCGTCAATTCAGGGGCTATATTTGCATCAACAAATCGATCAATTATTTAGGTAAACTTAGGTATTGGAGTTATCGCAAACTTAAGTTCAGGTTTATCGCAAACTTAAGTTCATATAGAACCGATTTGACATCTTTATATAATGGTGACTAAAGACCCTATAATCCTCTAATCTAGTTGCTATAGCATATTCAAGCAGTCTGACTGACGCAGAATGGGAAATTCTTGAACCTCTGTTGCCTCAGATATTACCGCAGAAGAAACAGACACGCCCCTGTGATTGGACGAAACGGGAGATCATCGATGGTATCCTTTATCAACTCAAGAATGGTTGCAATTGGGAGGACTTACCTAAAGACTTACCTCCCTACTCGACAGTCTATTGGCACTACAAGCAGTGGCGGGCGGCAGGAGCAATCGAGAAACTGATGACCTGTTTACACGAACAAGTGCGGGAACAGGTAAAAAAAAGCCCAAGTGGACAACGTTAATTATCATTGACTCCCAAGCCGTGAAGAATACTTGCAATGCCAGTGTAGACTCAAAGGGGTTTTGTTTTTACAAAGCGACCAATGGTATTAAAAGGCATCTAGCCGTTGATACGCTTGGTTTTCCCTTCTTCACCCATTGCACTCCAGCTAATCTCTCAGATGATGCGGGATTGGTTGAAATGTTGACCCTCAACATCGACTACTTCAAGTCGAAACCAGTCAATATTCCCAAGATTACCATCCTCCTAGACCACGGTTATCACATTGATTATTTGATTAAAGAATTGGAGCAGGTTTATCCTCAGATCATGACAAAAATCAGGTTGGAGCTTTCGACCAAGCCCTCAAAACAAGAAAAGGCAGCGCAAGGAAAATCTGGATTTGTCCCCACAATAGCGAGATGGGTAATCGAAAGATCTAATGCTTGGATGGAGCGTTGTAAAAGTTTGGTAAAGTACTTTGAGCGAACTCTATCTCATGCAGAAACTAAAATCAACCTCTGCTTTATCAGGCTAATGCTGAAGCGGCTTGCAGCCACTTCCTGAGATATCAAATGGGTTCTATAAGGCTTTCATGAATTTCCTGAAATGCCATAAAACGTTTACTGCATAAAGCATTACTTATGACTGGTTCGGGTCGTTTGCTGTAACGCAAACCTGCGATCGCTGCTGCATAATCTTTGGTGTTGAAGATTGCCGAGCCTGCTACGATCGCATTTGCTCCTGCTTCTAACACCTGCCACACGTTGTCTGGCTTTACTCCCCCATCGACTTCTATCCACGGATCGAGACCACGCTCATCGCACATCTGACGTAAACGACTGATCTTTGGCAGCATGGTTGAGATAAAGTGCTGACCGCCAAAGCCAGGATTTACTGTCATGATTAAAACAACATCGCACAAATCTAGTACCCACTCGATTGCTTCTAGAGGATTGCCAGGATTGAGTACAACCCCCGCCTGCTTACCCAGTTCCTTAATTTGGGATAGGATTCGGTGTAGATGAATGGTTGCGCCTGCTTGTACCAGAATATGATCGGCTCCTGCTCTGGCAAAGTCGGCAATGTAACGCTCTGGTTCGACAATCATTAGATGGACGTTTAACGGTTTTGCAGTCATCGGTCGAATCGCCTCTACAATGAGCGGACCGAATGTAATGTTGGGTACATAGAGACCATCCATAACATCAACGTGAATCCAGTCGACTCCCGCTGCATCGACGCTTTGCACTTCTTCTCCTAAGCGACTAAAGTCAGCCGATAGAATCGAAGCTGCGATCGCGATTTGTTTTGGTTTAACAGTAACTTTAGTAGGCATCCTTTATGCCTCCAATAAACGAGCTGCGGCTCGATCGGCTTGTCGAACAAACTCGACGGCAGCAGCTTCAGTTAGAGCTTCAGGATTAGGAAAGACTTGGATTTCAGGTTTCAGTTGCGATCGGATTAATTCTTGCATAATTATTTCCTCTACTTCAAAACTGGAATTTGAATTTGAGACGGTTGGTTGTAGATGTCCATAATGGTGTTGAAAATTTTCAACGCATCGGATTGCGATCGCTGGAATGAGTTGCGTCCAACGATCGAGCCAAATCCACCTCCAGCATGAATTGAGCGAATCTCATCGAACAGTGTTTCATCACTCACTGAAGCCCCCCCAGAGAAGATGACAATTCGCCGTCCATTAAAGGTGCATTGAACTACATGACGAACTCGCTCAGCTAAGGTCGCGATCGGAATTTGCTCTTTCTCATATACCTTTTGGGCTGCCTCCTGCTCAACATGTTCGTTTGGCAGTTTTACCTTGACGATATGAGCACCGAGCTGAGCTGCAATCTGAGCTGCATAACCAATGACGTCAATCGCGGTTTCCCCCACTTTACTTAAACCCGATCCCCGCGCATAAGACCAAATTATCACCACCAATCCATGACACTTCGCTTCTTCAGCACAGGCTCGAATCTGTTGGTACATCTCAAATCGATGGGCTGAACCTGGATAGATCGTGAAGCCGATGCCAATACATCCTAACCTCAGTGCATCTTCAACACTGCCTGTGAGTGCTTGAGTTGGATCTGCCTCATCTAGCAATACATCATGATTGTTAGCTTTAAGGATTAGGGGAATATCGCCTGCAAATTCTCGCGCTCCCGCTTCCAAAAATCCTAGTGGTGCGACGTAGGCGTTGCAGCCAGCCGCGATTGCTAATTCAAAGTGATAGCGAGGATCGTAAGCGGGCGGATTGAGAGCAAAACTACGAGCTGGCCCATGCTCAAAGCCTTGATCGACGGGCAGAATCACTAATTTCCCAGTTCCAGCTAGTTTGCCATGATTCAGCAATCGGGCTAGATTGGTCAATGTTCCGGGATTGTCGCTGCCATACCAACTCAGAATTTCTTTCACTCGATCAGTCATTGCGGTTTCTCCTAAAATTACTTAATAGGTACTGGAAGATTGAAATTTTGCATTGGAAGCTCCATGTCGATCGCCTAAAATAAATCGTTCGACTGCATTGGCAAATCCCTCCTCTTCGTAGGAAGTTGTGACGTACTGAGCCTGCTTTTGCACGTCTGTACTGGCGTTACCCATAGCAATACTCAATCCACTCCGTTCAAACATTGGCACATCGTTAGGCATATCTCCGATTGTGGCAATCTCCTGTCTGGGAATCCCTAGCAGTTGCGAGAGCCGATCGACGACAGCTCCTTTGTTCGCGCGAGGATGAGTCACGTCTAGATAGTAGGGCTGCGATCGCGCCGCAGATATCTGTTCACCCCCACTCGAACTGGCTCCCGCCTGACAATGAACGTGCGGACTGAAGGCCTGTTGCACATCTGTTTCGCACTTAGCGACAGCCTCTAAGTCATCGCTAACGCCAACAATTTTAACAACGTTATTGAGTAGATCGTCATAGCTAGAAACAACCTTTGGTGGAAATTTAACCGTCCATTCTTCGCGATCGACATGAGGCCCATGCCGTTCACGCACAAACCAATCCTTACCGCGATAGATCCAAACATCCAGATCGTGAGCGGCGATCGTCTGGACAACGTCTTGAACGATGTTTGCTGGCAAGACATTTTCCTCCAATGTGGAGAAGTCTGGATAGATAAACAGCCCTCCATTAAATGCTGCGATCGGTTCTGTCAGTTTCAGAGCATCCACAATCATTTTCATCCCTAATGGCGGACGACCGCTAGTAATGGCAAAACTGATGCCTGCATCCCAAAGTTTATGCACGGCTGCATGAGCGCGAGCGGTTAGTATTTTTTCCTTGGTCACTAACGTACCATCGACATCTGCCAGTAAAAGAGAAATCTTAGAGGATTGGGTTGAAATTGTTTGATTCATCATGGAGTTAAGGTAATGGTTTAAATAGATCCCATTTGCATCGTCGGGCCAGGAATTTTAGCTCCAAACTGGAAGTTAATCCCCTCACTGGGTTGAATGCGTAGAACTAAAAAATTGGGTGTCAGGCGATCGATCGACGTATCTTGAAACAGAAGAGAAGGAATCAAATTGAACTGAACTGCTCGCCCAATGTCTGTGTATGCACTGTAGCAAACGCTTAGTCAAATCTCTATCGGCGCTAAAGATCGCGCGTCCTACCGAACCGAGGGTTTAACCTGAGATTGAGGGTCTGCGATTGTCATGATGAAATCCCCGCATGTTCTTCAATGTGTCCGCCGAACTGATAGCGCATCGCAGAAAGTAGCTTACTCGCAAATTCGTCCTCCCCTCTGGAGCTAAATCGCTGATAAAGAGCGGCACTCAGTACGGGTACAGGTGTGCCTTCATCGATCGCCGCCGTAATCGTCCAGCGCCCTTCTCCAGAATCAGACACCCGACCCGTAAAGGTAGAAAGTTGAGGATCTTCGAGCAGAGCGATCGCAGCTAAATCTAACAGCCAAGAGGCAATGACGCTGCCGCGTCGCCAAACTTCAGCTACATCGGGCAAATTGAAGTCATATTGGTAATGCTCTGGATTGCGGAGCGGAGTCGATTCGGCACTAGCAGATCGCTGCTGTTTGCCCATATTGGCATGATGCAAGATATTCAATCCTTCTGCATACGCTGCCATCACGCCGTATTCAATGCCATTATGTACCATCTTGACGAAGTGCCCCGCACCATTTGAGCCACAGTGCAAATAGCCTTTTTCAGCCGTACCATCCACCATTTCTCGACCAGGTGTGCGATCGATCGTCCCGACTCCTGGTGCTAAGGTTTTGAGAAGGGGGTCGAGATGTTGCACAGCAGCCTCTGACCCACCAATCATCATGCAGTACCCCCGTTCTAGTCCCCACACTCCGCCACTGGTACCGATATCGACATAGTGAATCCCATTTGCTTGCAGCGCTTTTGCTCTCCGAATGTCATCGACATAATAAGAGTTGCCGCCGTCAATTAGAATGTCTTCTGCTTCTAGCTTCTGAGCCAGTTCCATCACCATATCTTCGGTTGGGTCTCCAGCAGGTACCATAAGCCAGATAGCACGGGGTTTAGCAAGTTTCTGGACAAAATCGTCTAAGCTAGACGCGCCGATCGCTCCTTCTGAAGCAAGCTGTTTCACTTTGTCAGGCGTACGGTTGAACACGACACATTCATGGTCATTCCGCAACAATCGTCGAACAATATTCGCGCCCATGCGCCCTAGACCAATAACACCAAGTTGCATTGCTTTTTCTCCAATACGATCTTCATGCCCTATTTAGATAGAATTACTTACAGAATTTGCTCGATCGCAGTCCTCAGGGCAGCTAAACCAGCTTGAGCATCTTCTTGCAGTTGCTCAACCGTTGCCTGTTTCGATCTCCTAATTACCTTTGCCCTGATTAGGCAGGGATGGTTTGCAGTTGGGTTAACAGGGGTTGGCGAGTCCGACTTTTAATTAAATCCGCTGCTTTTTCTAATTAAATCCGCTGCTTTTTCTCCAATCACGATCGTGGGTGCATTGGTGTTGCGGGTCGTCAGAGTTTGCATGATAGAGGCATCGACGACCCGCAAGCCATCTATTCCATGTACCCGAAGTTCGGGATCGACGACCGCCATTGGGTCAGTGCCCATTTTGCAAGTGCCGACTGGATGGGACAGGGTATCGCAAGCGTCTCGAACGTAAGCGGCGATCGCCTCATCGCTCTGCACATCCAGCCCAATGTTTACGGTGGTTACAAATCGATCACAATTTTGGTGACAGCCGTACCTTGGTCTACGGCTTCGTGGGCAGACAATGCTGTCTCTAAGGTGAACTGACGAGGATCAACGACAGGACGCAACTGATTGGCTTCTGCTAATTGGGTCGCCTGACGCAGAATCTCGCCATGATGAGCACGACCTTCCCCCGTCAAGAGGGGCAGCAGCACGAACACGCCGGAGTAGGTTGCTGCTTTACGGGAGAGGGGCAGCAGGGAATGACTGCCCCAGCCGTAGTTACTCACGACGTGACCATAATTGCGGACAGCTTCAAACGCATCATCTAACGTGGAGCCACCCACCGAGTCGTAGACCACATCAAAGCCCTGACCATCAGTAAATGTTTGGACGATCTGGGCGATCGCCATACTGCGATAGTCAATAGGTACAGCACCTAGTTGTTGCACCATGTCATGTTTGGCTGCGGAGGCTGTCGCAAAGACTTTAGCCCCACGCGCTCTAGCAATCTGCACAGCCACATGCCCTACGCCACCAGAACCACCAAGTATCAGCACTTTCTGTCCATCGTGGACATTCGCTTGATCGACCAGTCCTTCCCACGCGGTCAAAAATACCAAGGGTAAGGCTGCTGCTTCCCGGAAGGTGAGGTTGGTTGGTTTCTTTGCAAGTAAATCGGCATCGACCGCCGCAAATTCAGCCAGAGATCCTTGTAATCCGCCGACTCCGCCTGTCATTCCATAAACCTCATCACCAACCGAAAATGCTGTAACATTATGTCCAACTGCTGCCACAATTCCAGCCAAATCAGTTCCTAATACGGCAGGAAAGACGGGTTTGGCATGGGGCGCTTTGCCAGTACGAATTTTGCTGTCGAGTGGGTTAACACCACTTGCCTTGATTCGCACCAGAACCTGATTGGCAATGGGTTCTGGTCGTGGAATTTCAGTCGTCCGAAATATCCCCGTTTGACAATCCTCTACAATCAGTGCGTGCATCGTTGATGATGGCTTCATTTCCCAACTCCTTAAACTTTTTACGTGCGAAAAAATTTTTCAATCTTGAGATTCTTAGCAAATCGAAAAGCTCGCAGTACAAACCCAACTCACTGTTGTGTATACCCAAAAGCCCAACTATCAGGATTAGGAGGCTTGTCGATGTCTGTCCCGATAGCAGCTAGCTGGCACTGCACGAGACAGTTTGGGAAGCAGTGCTTGGTGCCGCCATAATCCATCAGGTAAAGGCTGTAGCGTTTCAATCCGATCGCGGCGATAAAGTCTGCCATGACTTCGGCAAGACGATCGAATGTATAATCAAACTCATCCACGCTGGGCATAGAACTATAGCCAAAGCCTGGGTAGTCAGGGGCAACTAGATGAAAGCAATCGGCAAGCGCAGGCATCAGATTGCGGAACATGTGAGAGGAGGTTGGGGATCCGTGCAACAGTAGAATCGTCGGATTGTTTCGAGAACCTGCCTCTCGATAGAAGATATCTAAACCATCGATCGAGATGGTGTGAAATGTAGTCATGATGTTACTTCACTCTTCTATGGCGATTTATTTCACGGTTACACCTTAGACAGAGGTGGGTTGTGGTCGTGATGCGAGAAATTGCGCGATGTGATTTGCGATCGCATCGCCCTCCTCCTCCAAGGCAAAATGTCCAGTATCGAGTAAATGGAACTCAACGTCTTTCAGATCCCGTTTGTAGGGATAGGCACCGTCAGCAGGGAAGATGTAGTCGTTCTTACCCCAAATAATCAGGGTCGGTGGTTGATGTTTGCGGAAATACTCCTGCCATTGCGGGTACAACGGTGGATTCGTGCCATAGCTATAAAACAGTGCCAGTTGAATCTCATCGTTGCCTAGGCGATCGAGAAAGGGCTGATCCATGTTCCAAGTATCAGGGGAGATCGCTTCAAGATTGCGAACGCCATTGGTATATTGCCACTTAGTCGCTTCTAATGTAAAAAGGTGCCTAAGCTTGTCAGCATTCTCAGAGGAGCGGTCTTGCCAGTAAGCCTTGATTGGAATCCAAAATTCGCGCAAACCTTCCTCGTAAGCATTTCCATTTTGGACGATCAATGCTTCTACTCGCTCTGGATATTTAGCCGCAATGCGGTAGCCAATAGGTGCACCATAATCCATCACGTAAAGGCTGTATTTCTTGAGATCGATCGCGGCAATGAATTTCTCCACAATCTCAGCCAGGCGATCGAACGTGTAGTCAAACTCATTCACGCTTGGCATCGAGCTGTTGCCGTAGCCCGGATAATCAGGTGCAACCAGGTGGAAGCGATCGGCAAGTGCAGGAATCAGATTGCGGAACATGTGAGAGGAGGTCGGAAAGCCGTGCAATAGTAGAATCGTTGGATTACTGCGAGAACCAGCTTCGCGGTAAAAAACATCTAAACCATCGATTGAAACGGTACGAAATGCGGTCATGAGATTGCTCCTTATGAACTTATTGTGATTTCAAAGCCTAATGACGGCTCTGTTGCTGAAAGTAGTCGCGCCAACTTGCGGGTAATGCTTCTAATTGAGCAGCACGGTGAAGTAACTCTAGATTGTCCTGCTCGCGAATATAAAGCTGAGTGATATCGGCAACCGTAATATTGTTCTCATCCCGACTCACCAACTCTAGAGTGTCTCCAGTTCCGACTTCGCCCTCTTGTAAAACGGAGAAGTAAAATCCAGTTCGCCGACTGGCAAGAAAGCGCTTCACCATATCCGATCGCCCAAACCGAATCCCTAGTTTGTAGCAGGGCATGCGCGGCTGCGTCACCATCAGTTTGACATTGCCGATTTGAAAGCGATCGCCAATATTCAATTCCTCTTCTCTCAGCCCAGTGGTAGTGAAGTTTTCACCAAAGTTACCCAGAGTCAACTCTGTGTCAGGTAATTCACTTTGCCAGTAATCGTAATGCTCAAACGGATAGACATAGACTGCTTTTCCCAATCCGCCATGAACGGTTAGATCGGCTTGTTCATCACCGTCTAAATTGAGCGATCGCACCATCACCCGCCCGCTAATAGGCTCTTTGAAAATTCCAGTTCTCACTGGTCTTCCTTTCCAGATCGCTTCACGGGGAAGTCCGATGTTGACAGAGATGAGCTTCATTTTTAGCTACCAAAAGTAAGTTGATAAAACCGCGTAAAACTTCTTCAGTGACCTGTTGTTTGGGACTAGGAATCAGAAAATTTAAGGATTTGCAGTGGTAATAACTGCCATCAATTGCTCCATATTCCAGCGACTGACATATCGATCTCCATTAACAAACAGTGCTGGGGCAGTCGTCACTCCACTGCGTAAGCCACTTTCAATATCTTGATTGATGCGATCGACATGCACATGTCTGGTCATCTCTCGGAGAAATTGGGGAATATTGAGTCCTAGACGATTGGCATACTCCACCAAATAGCCGTTTCCTAAAGCTTGTTGATGGTCGAAAAGTATGTTATGCATCTGCCAAAACTGCCCCTGCGCCCCTGCTGCTAGTGCTGCCTCTGCTGCCTTTTTAGCTTGAGGATAGATTTGAGGTTGAGGGAACTGTCGAAACACAAAACAGAGATGATTTTCCTCAGGGAATGTTACATCTATCTGCTCGTGAATGGTCTTAATTAAGGCGTGGAGTTCTCCACATTGAGGACATTGATAATCTCCATACTCAACTAGAACAACTTTGGCATTAAGCGATCCTTGTCGATAGTCTCGATTGGAAGGTGGTAAAACTAACTGGTTGCGATCGCCCGATGCTTCAATAGAAATATCGTGACTCATGCTTAACCTCTAAAGGAAAGAGCGTTCATCGTGCAAGTAGCACTGTGAAATATTTTTCTTACTCCTACAGGGCACCTCTAAAAATCAGTCAGAGACGAAAAACGAAAATAAAAAGAGAGAAG
>NZ_JAZBJZ010000080.1:0-23689 GCF_036349135.1 Tumidithrix elongata BACA0141 | reverse complement strand
TCTCTCTTTTTATTTTCGTTTTTCGTCTCTGACTGATTTTTAGAGGTGCCCTTAATATTCCCCACCTCAATCCCAGCGGGGATTACGCCACTTGTATAGGTGGGAGGATTATTCTGATTGTTCCCTCCGTAGACTAAACTTGCCTGCCCAGAACGGATAATTAAACCTGGTTGTGTACTCAAAATTGTATCGCTCCCTTGGAAGTTGGATACAGTATCAGGATTTGTGATATTGGTCACATTGCCAATCTTTACACTTCCTTGGGATTCAATCAACAATGATGCACTACCATTATAATCACCAACAATATTCACATTGCCAACCGAACTTATAATTGGGTCATAGAGACTTGTAAAGTTTACTGGAGTTCCAGATAGGCTTTGAATTGTGAAGTTTCCGCCACTCAAAAAATGAGCATCTCCAGAAATAACCCCATCGCTAACCAGACTTAAGTTCCTTCCACTCAAAATCTGCGTCAAGGGATTATTCAGTGCAAAGATATCTACATTCTGATTTCCCTGAATTAACAAATCCCCACCAGAGATCGCAACAAATGGAGAAGTGGTTGTATCTCTTATCTTTACCTCATCCTGAGCCTTTAGCGTAATATTCCCCCCTGCCTGTAACTGCCCCTGCAAATCTAACTTATCAGCCACCAACGTCAAGTCCTGAGGGACTGTGAGCTTCCCACTATTGCTAATCGTCGCCCCTGGATCGCTCGTTCCATACTGCAACCCCGGCGTAATACTCATTGTCAGTAAAGGCGGAGCCTGCGGATTTTTAGCACTAAACTCGCTACCATCGGGAAGCTTAAAACTACTACCCGTACTGCCCGTAAACGACCCACCGATCTCTAACTTCGCATTTTGCCCAAACGTAATCCCATTCGGGTTGAGCAGATATAAATTCGCATTACCATTCGCTCTAATCGTGCCATCAATATCCGAAGCAGAGCTACCCGTCACCCGCGTCAAAATATTCTGAACTTGCGGCGCGTTGTTAAAATAAGCCGTGTTATTCGTCGGAACTGAGAAATCTTGAAAGCTGTGATAAAGATTGACTCCCCTCGCCGTGCCACCATTAATTGTATGAACTTGACCGTTTGTCGTCACCGTAGAGTTGACAGGCAGCGTCGCATCGGGAACGATCTGAGCTTTAGCAGAAAAAACAGCCGTAAAATAGGTCAAGAAAAAAGCACTCGTCAGGTATATAGAACGATGAGCATGGCGACGAGTGAGTTCCATTCTTTTCTTATTCCTATTTCAATTAAATTTACGCCTAAATTCATAAAAAACAAGGATTTGGATTCAGCACAATGTCAAGTCTGCTAAATACTGTGGTCTTGTCTTCTAAAAATCGTAATCGCTGCAATTTTATAGAATCATCTCACAAACAATAATGCTTGTCATTATATTTTCACTTTTTCGCAAACAACCTTACGATCCCGATGTTTTTCAATCTTGGGATGTTTTGGCAAACAAAAAAATTTAACAGAGCGGTCAATTGCTTATTGAATATGCCGTGTTAGGTAGGAACTAGTTCGCCTGGTCGTAATTTCACCCATTTACCCATTTCGGGCTTAAAGCTCTCACAACCAACCACATCCCACTCCATTTGAATTTCATCATTATTTGTGCGAATGTTGACATTGATTGTGGGCGAGGTTGCCTCAAAATCAGGTGCTGCGGTTAGATGTGCTTGTTGATGCTGTTCTTCTACGGCATGGTAGGTCGTGCAGCGATCAACGTAATGGCAATTAATGCAAATACACATGGTCGTTAACAAGGAAGTTAGTAGTTCCAAAAAAGCTGACAACTGGCAACAGACAACCGACAACTTTTCTACATCCTAACAAGTCAAACCAAGAAAGCGGATACAATACCTAGTAGAAGTTATAGATTCTCAACATTGACAGACATATGGCATTAAAAAAGGGTTCGTTGGTGAAAGCAATTCGTGAAAAGCTAGAGAATAGTGTCGAAGCTCAAGCAAACGATACGCGTTGGTCTAGCTACATTTTTGAGACCAATGGTGAAGTTACCGAGTTTCGCGGCGATTACGTGCAGGTCAAGTTTGGGCAGGTGTCCACACCCCCGATTTGGTTGCATAAAGATCAACTACAAGAGCAAGCTTAATGGCGTTGATTTTGACCAACGATGATGGCATTGATGCCCCTGGAATCTGGGCACTCCAGAAAGCTGTGGCTAAAGCCTTTGGCGATAAAGCTTTTGGCACTAAAACCTTTGAAACTAAGGGCATCATTGTCGCTCCGCGCGACCATCATTCAGGTTGCGGGCATCAGGTCACAACCCATAGCCCTATTCATGTAGGCAAACGCGCTGAGGATGTCTATGCGATCGCGGGTACACCTGCCGATTGCGTCCGCGTAGCTTTGGGGCATTTATGTTTGGGAGATAAACATCCTGAAATTAAACTTGTCCTATCGGGCATTAATGATGGTGGCAATTTGGGTGCAGATGTCTATATTTCAGGCACGGTAGCAGCAGTGCGCGAAGCGGCACTGCACCGCATTCCGGGGATTGCGATTTCTCACTATCGCGCCAAGGGTAAACAGGTTGACTGGGAACGCGCTGCCGATCTGACGGCTAAAGTTTTAACCAAATTGTCGGGTAAGGCGATCGCTGCGGGTAGCTTTTGGAATGTTAACTTGCCCCACTTAGATGCCGATGCCCCCGATCCAGCCATGATATTTTGCGATCGCTCTACGCATCCTTTACCCGTGAGTTTCAAGATTGAGGGCGAGTACCTCATGTATGCAGGCAAGTATCAAAACCGCGATCGGACTGCGGGCACAGATGTTGATGTCTGCTTTTCAGGCAATATCGCCATCACCCAAATCGATTTGTAAGAATCAATATTTCATCCAGCAACTTGTATAGGGAAAACCCTAGCAGATTATCAACGTAATGAGTGATTGGATACAAGTTAAAGGAAGTGTGAAAAAAGGACATGGTGTGGCATCTGGGAAGTCAGGCGATCCGCGATTTCCCAAGGGAACGATCGCTATGCAGAAACCTTTGTTTGCAGAGCAGGGACTGGATATTTCTGGATACTTTCTCGGAACGATCAATGTTTCCATCTATCCTTATCGGTACGAGATCGAAAAACCCAAATATACATTTAGGGATATCAAGTGGGCTAAAGAGGAACCTGCTGAGGACTTTTCCTTTTTTGACTGTCGCATCATCCTTAACAGTGGCGAAAAGTTTGAGGGACTAGTTTATTACCCCCATCCTGAGACAAAGCCAGAACATTTCCAAGAGCCTGAAGTGCTTGAGATCATGACACCCTTCATTCAGGATCTGAAATATGAAGATGAGGTAGTTTTGGAATTAGATCGAAGGCAAATTGAAATTCATAAGAGTTGATAGGCATAGGAGTCAAGCAAACCCCTGTAATTCTCTACTTTTCTGTCTCTATTTTTTGGAGCGTTGCTTGAACGATATAGGTAACCGCTGACTCAATGCGTTGCCAACCTTCAGGGGATTGCAAATCTACGCCCAGAAAACAGTTGTTTGTTTTCGATTTGAGCAGTAAAAACACCAATCCAGCCCCCAACACAGCGCTAATTGCAGGTAGATCGACTTCTTCAGCGATCGCTTCTTGACTTTGCAGAATATCTAAAAGAGATTTACCTAAATCTTCTCTTACCTTGTATAACTCATCGGTTAGTTCGTTTTGCTCCAAAAGCTCCCAACGCATAATCTCTTGGGTCACAGGGCGCTTTTGCAAGCCATGCAAAAACCGCAGCAACATGCTGGTCATTTTGTCGGCAAAAGGAATTTTTTCGTCAGCCAACATTTCGCGATCGACGACTTCATCTAATGTCAACCAAAAGTCGCTGCTGCACCCATAGGCACCCAAAAGCGAGGCAAGATTCTCAAAGTAACGGTAGATCAGTACTTTATCGACCCCAGCTTCTTTGGCGATCGCATTGACTCCCACCTTTTGAAACCCCGATCGCGCGAGCACAGAACCAACGGCAGCAAGGATTCTAGCTTTTGTCTCCTCTTTATTTCGAGCCATGTATTACGAATTGTTAAGTTGCTGGGTTTTGCATCTTGTCACCCTTGAGTGACTATTGTATTGTTGATATGTCACTAGGTAGTGACTCTTGCGAAAAGTTGCGAAAGATTTTGAAAATTGTAACAAAGTTACATTAAAAACTCAGTTTGGTTTCCATACAGTATCAGGGATTTGTCGATCGCAAGCAAGACAACGTCGTGATTCCTCTCAAATGGAAGATGTGAGTTTTTCGCAATCAATCGTAAATTAAATTAATTCAATCTGTTTGCATTTAAACTTTCTGAGGCAAACGCGGAATAGGGGAAAGGTAGAAAATTATGACGACTGTTCTCGATCAATATTTCCAGTTAACCGATCGCGCTAACTTTGATGAAGCGGCTTTTGATGAACTCGTCGATCTATTTGCCGAACAAGCCGAAGTTCAGCCTGCGGGTGGCTCCAAAGTTAAAGGGAAGCAAGCGATTACACAGCTCTATCGCATGTTTTTTCAGATGTACTCAGCGATGCAGCATGTCTGGACTACGCAAGTAACGGACAATGGCGTCCAAGCGGCTTGGGCGATCGCGGGGCGACGACAAGATGGTGAGATGTTTGCAATGCAAGGGATTCACGTGGTTGAGCTGGATGCCCATGGCAAGATTCAAGCTTTAGAAGTGCGCGTTAATGATTCTGAGTCTAATTCTCACTAACTGACTTTGGGCGCTAGCAGTTCGGCTTGACACTGACTACAAAGACCGAAAAACTCTAGGGTGTGATAAAAAACCTTGAAGTCATAGGTCTGATTTAACTCCGCCCCCAAGTTATGCACGGGACAGCTATGGATGGGTTCGGATTTTCCACAATTCAAACAATTGAGGTGATGCTTATCTGTGGGCATAACGCTGTAAACCGTTTCACCAGTTGAAAGCGTTAGTGCCCTAACTAAGCCTTGTAACTTGAGCGTATCGAGAGAACGATAGACTGTGGCTAAACCCACACTGCGATCGCTATTCCGCAGTTCAGAATAGATACTTTGAGCTGAAACTGCCTTACTAAGCTGTTGCAACAAATTTAAGACTCGTTCTTGGCTGCGTGTGAGTTTTACCTTCATAACCTACCCTTATCCCTATATCTCTATCATCCACGATCTAATCAACCATTCGATCTAAACCCTATGTAATATTTTTTTAAAAGCTGCCAAATTGGAAAAATTCTGCTAACCTGTGCTGTACAAATTGCTTGACTAGTCTCAGGAACTTTGATGACCAGAGTTTTAGCTTTTACCAATAACAAAGGTGGCACGGGCAAGTCAACGTTATGTGCAAATACAGCCCATCAGGTCGCTCAAAACGGTGCGAAAGTGCTGGTTATTGATATGACATCTCAAACCACTTCCAGTACATTGTTTCTGGGAGAAACGAGCATGTTACCCGAATCTGATACTGTATTAGCATTTTTAAAAAAACGACCTGACAAACATATTGAAGAAATCATCTTTGAGTCCCCTAAAGGCTTAGATATTGTGCCTTCTCATATTTCGATGGCAGAAGCCGTAGCGCAGCTTTCTGGAATGCAAATGGGTAAAGAAGGCGTTTTAAAACGCGAGATCGATCGCATCAGCGATCAATACGATTACATTTTTATTGATAGCCCAGGAGACTTAAACGAACTCACAGCCAATGCACTAGTTCCTGCCGAGACGGTGTTTATTCCCACTCGACTCAATCGTACAGATTTTCAATGTACAGAAACAACGGTGCGCTTTATCAAAGAAGCGGAAGACTTTATCGGCAATCGTAAAGTTCGAGTCATTATTAATATGCTCGACGATCGCTATTTACCCGGTGGAATTTGGGCAAGTTCTCATACAGGCGAACTCTATAGTCAAGCACAACAAATCTTTGCTGATGTACTCTCCCCTATCACAATTCCAGATAGTGCTGATATTCGGACTGCATTCGATCGAGGGCTAACAGTGAGCGAATATAAACCGGGAGAAGTTGCGGCAAGAAGAATTCAAGAATTAGTTAATTGTGAGGTACTCAGTGGCTGAATCAAATCTAGCAAGGAGTCTTTTTTCTGGTACGGCATCCCCAGCACCCCGTAAAAAGATCGTGCGAAATAATACGCAAGAATCCCAAACACCCCCATCGTCTGAAGTGGAAGTGGAGACTGCGATCGCACAAGATCGAGCAACACCGAATATCCCTCTCGAAACCGTAAAAGAACCTGTAAAAGCAGTTGCGAAAAAAACTGTAAGAGAAATTCCCGTAGAATCTATAGCGATCGCTGCATCCAATGATTTGCCAGTTAATGATTTGCCAGTTAGTGATTTGCCAGTTAGTGATTTGCCAATTGACATTACGACGGAATTAACGCTCGATCTGCCATCAAATTCGCTAACAGACTCAGAATCTGAAATCAATTTTAAAGCTGAGTTACTAGAAATTGAGCTAGAAGCCTTAAAGCAAGAGATCGCAGAATTGCGGCAGAATACCTCCGATCGGGAATCGCAAGATGCCTTTAAGCAGGAATACATTCAGCAACTCGAAGCCGAGATTCAGCAAACCCAATCGAGCCATACCCATGCGATCGGCATTCTTAAATCGCAGCTAGAGCAAGCCGAATCTACTGCCCAAGCCTTACAAACTAGTCTCACGACTCAACTTGAGCAAAATTCTCAGCAACAGCAAGAAATGCTGGCACGGATCGCGCAGGCAGAAAATGCAGCGCAGCTTGCAGTTTCACAGGAAAATTTTGGAGCTACCGAGAAAATCGAACAATTACAGCTAGAAGTCGATCGCTTGACCGCAGGCGAACAACATCTCAAAGAGGTTCTAGAGACAACCCGCGTGAGTTTATCCGAATGCACCAAAAATCTGCAAAGCTTGCATATCCAACTCAGCGAGACCCAAAGACAAAAAGAAGAGCTTGAGTCCCAACTGGTCAGACATGTGGGCATACAAGCCCTCTTACAGCAGTCCTTGCATAGTTCTGAGTCAGAACAAGCGATCGCTGCCTCGCGTACCCAAGAGCTAGAACAACAAGTCAGAGAACTGCAAGAACAGGTTCTCAAGCAAGCGGGTCAAGCTTCTGAATATGAAGCTGCCGTACAACATTGGAAAGAACAGTCGGTGAGACATCAACATCACGCCCTGCAACTGAGTGCCGCGATCGAACGGCTCTTGGAAGGCAAACAGAATTCCAAAGTTGTGCATAGTCCCGATGAGACACCGCAACGGGCAGAAGTGCAACAGTTTGGGCAAGAGAGACCTTTAGCATCTGTAGGTAGAGCCATGGTAGAGTTACCTGCTTTCTTAGTGCGATCGCGTTAGCCATCTAAAAAAGAAACCACACTCGATCTCAATGAGCGAGTCATCCTTAACTTATATCCCTTATGCTCGATCTCAGCTTGAAATAAATTCACATCACTAGTCAAACTATGGATCGTAAAACTTTTACTGTAGGTTTACTCAGTGCTATTACAGCAATCGCACTCAATGCATGCAGCGAACCTAAAAAACAGATTCTCGGTAAGTGGCAAGTAGATGAAGTCCCAGGCGAGATCATGATTTTTGAATTTATGACAGATGGAACGTTGAAGGTAACGCTTAACGACAAGCCTTTTCTTTCTGCCAATTATGAGTTTACTGATAGCAAATTGACAATTAAAGGTGGTGTAGGTGATAGTTCTACTTCAACGCTTAAGTTTGAGGGCGATCGGATGATTATGACTCAGACGAATGGAGACAAACAAGCTTTTAAGCGCGTAAAGTAAAGCAAAAATCAGGATAGCCTCACTTCCTAAAAAAAGTCGAAGAGAAGCATAAACTTGATTCTATCCTTCTCAATTGTTCGCGCCCAGATCCTTTGAAATAGATTGAGTATCCTGATGAATGGCTTTCGAGTAGTCACTTGGAATAATTTGTCAAATAGAGCAATGCCTTTTCAGTACTCAGATTAATTAACTCATTTATGGATCTATTCGAGAGTCACCGACAGCAAGTTACAGCGGCGGAAGCACCCCTTGCCGATCGCTTGCGTCCGCGTACCCTTGAGGAATTCATCGGGCAGGAGCATATCTTGGGACAAGGGCGATTGCTCCGTCGCGCCATTCAAGCCGATCGCCTATCTTCGCTGATCTTTTATGGTCCCCCGGGAACAGGCAAAACCACACTGGCTCGGATTATTGCCAATACCACCAACGCTCACTTCATTGCGATTAATGCCGTGCTGGCAGGGGTGAAGGATATCCGCGAAGCGATCGATGGAGCGCAAACACAGAGGGGCTATCACGATCGCCGTACAATTCTCTTTGTCGATGAGGTGCATCGCTTTAATAAAGCGCAACAGGATGCGCTTTTGCCTTGGGTAGAGAATGGCACGATTATTCTGATTGGCGCAACCACAGAGAATCCATTTTTTGAGGTAAATAAAGCGCTGGTCAGCCGATCGCGACTGTTTCAATTAAGACCCCTGACAGAGGCAGATTTGCGTAGGGTATTGATGCAAGCACTCGGCGATCGCGAAAGGGGCTATGGCAAGTTAGCCGTGCGGATGGATGAGGAGGCGATCGCCCATTTAGCAAATGTCGCGAATGGTGACGCGCGATCGCTGCTGAATGCCTTGGAATTAGCCGTGGAGACGACTCCTCCCGAAGATGGGGAAATTCTGATTACGCTAGCGGTTGCCGAGGAATCCATTCAGAAACGGGCAGTTCTCTACGATAAGGAAGGGGATGCCCACTTCGATACGATTAGCGCTTTTATCAAGAGCGTGCGCGGTTCCGATCCCGATGCGGCGCTCTATTGGCTGGCAAAAATGGTCTATGCAGGCGAAGATCCGCGTTTTATTTTACGAAGATTGCTAATTTTAGCCAGTGAAGATATTGGGCTTGCCGACCCACAGGCAGTGGTGGTAGTAAATGCCTGCGCTGAAGCCTTCGATCGCATTGGGTTGCCCGAAGGTCGCTATCATTTGGCACAGGCAACGCTCTATCTTGCCAATGCCCCCAAATCGAATAGCATTATGGGCTTTTTTGATGCAATCGCTGCGGTGGAAAGCGAACGTCAGTCCGATGTTCCCAATCCGCTCAAAGATGGCAGTCGCGACAAGAAAGGATTCGGTCATGGTGTGGGCTATCTCTATCCCCATACCTATCGCGATCATTGGATCGAACAGCAATATTTGCCGAGCAGCCTGCAGGGACAGGTATTTTATCAACCTTCAGAACAGGGGGCAGAGGCAGCGATTCGCCTACAGGTCGTGCGGCGGCGTGAAGCACAGTTGGCAGCAATGGTGCGCGGTATAGGAACGGAAATTCCTGAGGTATTAACCTTTAGCCCAACGGATTCTGCGACCGATCGCTGGTTGCAACGCACGATTTCTCAGGCAGGCGATCGATTGGGAACTATCCGCGATCGCTTATTCTCTCGTTTGTCCCTACAACGCCATCATGTGGTTTTAGATGTAAATGCAGCAACGGGTTTGCTAACTTGGGAAGCCCTCCGTCAGGTTCCTGAAGGTGGTGTCTATGCGCTCACCTATCAAACATCTGATGCCGTCGCTTTGCAAGAACAGGTAGCAGGGCTGCCCGAACTGGCTCGCCCCATCATTATGTCGGGGGATTTAATCGAAGTTCCCGCTGCGATCGCATCTGTTCGTTTCGATCGGATTCTCGGCTACAATGCGCTGATGCGCGAGCCAGATAAACTAGCCTGCGTGCGGCAGTTGGCAAATCTCTTGCAACCCGATGGCACGATCGCGCTTTACGAATCGATTCCCAAACATACGCAGCGCATTTATCAGTTACTCGATCGCGCTACGTTGGGTTTATCTGACGATTTCTACGATCGCTGGGTGCAAGCCGAGGAAGCAATCTACGCAAGTTCTGACGATCCGATGACAAATTGGGATATTGACGATTTGCGATCTGCTTTTGAGCAGGTGGGTTTGAATGCTGAAATAGCAGTGGAACGAACGACTGTCCCAATGCAAATTTCTATAGCTTTACGCGATCGCTGGTTTGCTCCATCTTCTTCCAAAACAAAGCCTTCTTATGCGAGTTATTTGGCGAAATTTCTGACGGTTGATGAGATTGCGATCGTGCGGCAATTAATCGGCGATCGGCTGTTGCATAAAACAATAACTTGGGCTAGTTCTAGCGTGGGAATCTTTGCTAGATCTGTCTGAAGTATCTTTAGGATACTTCTATAGCAATCCTAAATGATACATGCGAGATTCTTTCTACTGCATAGAATCCTAGGAGCAATTCATGCAGCCCCTACACACAAATCAAATAGGATAGCTATATATAAGCTCTATTCTCAACTTTGTGTGGTTAGCGATTTTGAATTTTTAGAGATGCCCTTTAGAAATAGTTCTCTTAATCTTTGTGTGAATGCACAACTTGAGTGGGTAAGCATAAAAGCCAAGTTATGCGATTGTGTCGATTATTACAGACAAATTATCACCTTTATCATACGGTAGACTGCAAGTGTATTTTTGAAGTCTGACTTGATTTATCTTTAAAAATAAAAACTCAGTCAAGAGTCGCAGGAACTTGATCGGGAGTTCAGGTAACTCTACAAAAGTCAAGCAAACGTTGTCAGGAGTTCAGTTGACATGAATTTCCCATCTCTAACAGAACAGTTCACAGACTCGACTTTTAAGACGCTTGGTTTGCAGGTTTGGATCGCCCAGTATAGAGGGCTAACCATTCCCTCTGAAACAATTTTCGACAACGGTGCAGAGCTACAGCATGAGGCAAATCTTCCTATTATTGAGGGTCAGCATTTGCATGTGTGGACAGCCCTTATGGACAAACTCGCTCTTGGTAATGCCTTGGCTCAAAAGATTAGCGATTTGGTGGCAGATGTCTATCGCGATTGTTACCAAGACAACTTGATAACCGTTGAGCAATATCAAGCACAGGTAGACGAGATTCATAAAGCTTGGGCTAGCGAAGTGGTCATTAGCGCCAATCAAGCATGGCATTTATCCCATGATGGCGGCAAGACATGGCGCAATGTGAAGACTTTTAGTACCCCCCATGAAGATAATGCTCGATACAGAATCACTTTTGTAAGTTTAGGCGATTAGAAAATACAGGGTTCAAAGACTAGACAGTCAGACAAAGTTCTTTCAGGAGCGATAGTAGGATTCTGTAGACTATCCAGATTAAGGAGTGGAATCCTTATTTCTACTGATGAACTAATCATATAAAAACGCTAGGATCGCTTGCTATTTCAAGGTTTAATGGCTTCTCAGTTTGCGTTCAGAGGATTATCTTGGGATGGACGGGCTACCTTTAGCTTTCTTTTTGCTTTTTGGGGATACCGTTGGTGCTGAATTCAACGGTTTTGTAAGCAGCGATCGCAACGACTCACGAAATTCTAAAGAGAGATAAGATTGCTGAAGGGGTTGCCAATTTTGCCAAAAAGCAAGATCGTCCTGCTGTATTTCTCGCTCTATCGTGGGTAGAACCTTCTCCAAATTCGCATTCAAGGCTGATTCCAGAAACTGACGCAGGACAACGCGATCTTGAAACTGACCTAAGATTTCCTGAATCGCTTTAAATTCTGCAATTCTTTGCATGTAGGAAGGTTCATAAAAAGCAGCAAAAAACTCTGCTTGATAGCGAACTCCTTTTATTTGCTTGCGCAAGCTATGCAGTAGATCGCCGAACTGGCTCAATTGTCGATTGAGTTCTTCAACATTCTCAATGGGGATCGATGCAACTTTCCCTGCTTGATTCCTCGTTCCAACCAACCAGCCTGGATGGAGAAAAAGCTCGCAAATTAATGGCAGTAGCAAATCGGGCAAAATTTCTAAAATAGATAGATTACCGACTGGGGTGTAGGTGGGCTTCTCGATCCAAGCTTGGATCGATCGCTTCAGTTTTTGATAGCGATCGCTATTTAGTGTCTTCTTTAAATTAAGAAAACTCTGGTCGCGGTTCTGATGCAAATGCTTGAGAACTTTATTGAACTTAGACTGTTCGGGATTCGGCAACAAAAGCTGATAGCGATTTGTCAGTTCCAGTTGCAGTACATCCAAATCTCGCGTTTCTCCCAGACTTTTCGCAATTGCGCCGATGGATGAATTACTAACTCCTTTGGGTAGGACGATTGCAGCACCAAATACTCGCACTGCCGTTCTCAATTGCCGCATGCCAACGCGCATCTGATGTAACGGCTCGGGATCTCGATCTTTGAGAACAGATTCCTCTCGCTCGACAAACCTTTGAAAGTTTTGGCAAATGATTTGGTGAGCGTATTCACCCAATGCGATCGAAAGATCTAACGGCTGCGCCTTCATACAATTTCACGTTGCATTCTCAACCTCATTAAAGAAAGATTAATTTGCTTTGGATGTTGAACTGAACTAGTACATTATCCTACTTCCTCCATATCGTGCCGTCGATAACGACGAAAAATTGAGCGTTCTTAACATTTGGCGATCAAAACAGGAAACCTGACCGTCACTCCTGAATATTCCCTAAACCTCAACTCTGATTTAATTAGAGATTTTAGAATTCAACCCAAAGCATAAACGAAGCTTAACCCAAACTTAAATTATGGAAGCTGACGCGAAAGTATGATGGCAGAAAGTGTGAGGAAATGTCATGGTATTTTATCAAAGAAAGTTCTCTATACAACCGTTTGTGGTTGCCACGGTTCTATTAGCTCCAGCATTCAATATTGGTAGCGCCAGTGCGAATGAAGTTGTCTCAAACACTACTCAGAGTGTTGGGAATGTAACCAGTACTGTTGAAAAAATTGATGCTAACAAATTGGCTCAGCCTTCGACCGTTCAAGACTTAAAGACCTCCCAGAATGTTACATCTGTATCTCAACTCTCTGATGTGAGACCGACAGATTGGGCATTTACGGCATTGCAGTCTTTAGTGGAAAGATATGGATGTATTGCAGGCTACCCCGATCGCACCTATCGCGGACAGAGAGCCCTATCTCGTTACGAATTTGCTGCGGGTCTCAATGCTTGCTTAGACAAGATTAACGAAATTATTTCGGCTGGTTTAGCAGATAAGGTCAGTAAAGAAGACCTCGCCGCACTCCAAAAATTACAGGAAGAATTTGCTGCTGAACTCGCTACCCTCAGAGGTCGCGTAGATGCTCTAGAAGCTAAAACTGCTAAGTTAGAAGCCCAACAGTTCTCCACCACAACCAAGCTAAATGCGACGGTAATCTTTGCTTTTGCCGATACTTGGGGCGGAACGGGAACGGGAACAGCCGCTCAAAACCCTCAAAAAACTACCGATAGAACAAATGCGACCCTTTCCTATCGGGTGCGTTTAAACTTCGATACGAGCTTTACAGGCAAGGATCTCCTTCGCACTCGCTTACAAGCTGGGAATATTCCTAACTTAGGTGCAGCCACTGCCACAAACACGAATATGGCTCGTTTGGCGTTTGCAACGGATACTTTGGGTGCCTTTGAACTCGATAAGTTGTACTACAGATTTCCAATTGGAGACAACTTGACTGCCTTTTTGGGTGCGAATGCACTCGATCCTGATGATGTCGGCGATACCCTCAACCCCTATTTTGAGAGTAGTGACAAAGGCGCTTTATCTAGATTTGGTCGCTACGACCCGCTAATCTTTCGCGGGCCCTCGGGTGCGGGATTGGGTTTAGTCTATAAATTCAACCCGCAATTTTCGATTGTAGCAAGTTACTTAGCCAGAACTGATAGTTCCACCACTACGACTCCAACCAACACGGCGGCATCGGCAACAGGGCAAGGCGGTTTGTTTAACGGTGGCTACATGGCAAACGTACAATTGATTTTCGCCCCATCCAAAGACTTCAAAATTGGTTTAGCCTACGCACGTAGCTTTGAACCAGGAACCATTGTCAACGTCAGTAGTAGTACTGGCAGTACTTTCGGAAGCAGACCATTTGGCGCTGTTGACACCTCTTCCGATCGCTATGGGGCTCAATTTAACTGGCAAGTTTCTAAGGGCTTTAACTTTGGCGGCTGGATTGGTTTTGCGAACGCACAGCAACAGTCAGGTGGCTCTAATAATGCCAGTTTATTCAACTGGAGCGTTAACCTCGCTTTTCCCGATTTGTTTGCTGAGGGCAACAGAGGCGGGATCATTTTTGGTCAGCCTCCAAAGGTAACTTCCAACTCCATTGGTGCGAATGTCGATCCCAGCACTTCTTATCTATTGGAACTGCAATATGGTTTCCGCGTTAGCAAAAATATCACGATTACCCCCGGTATTATTGCTATCTTCAATCCCAACCATAATGATGCCAACCCGACGACTTGGGTAGGAACGATCAAAACCTTATTTACTTTCTAAAGATTGATAGTTTGTTAGTGAAAAGTAGTGAAGCCGATAATCTTCACTGCTTTTCATTTTTGTTCCTAATACTCGCTAGAACTGAAATTGTATGAATCTTCCAAGATTATTCCGCTCCCATCTATTCCGATTTATTTTGTTTGCGATCGCAAGTTTCAGCCTCATTATCTTCTTCGCAAACCAGCCTAGTTTTTCTAAAAACGAAGACTTATTCTCTGACAAAGAAGTGGACTTCTCCTTTGTAGTAGTAGGCTGCAATCGCGTCGATAAAGCAGACGTTGCCAAAGCCAGTCCCAGTACAGCGAATGTCGAACAGCTCAAACGCACGTTCAAAGAGATTTCCGAACTATCCCCACAGCCTAAGTTCCTCTTTTTTGCGGGCGATTTAGTCATGGGCTATACTTCCGATACCAATACCTTGGAAAAGCAATTAAAGGGTTGGCGCGATCTTTACGAGAAATCACCCCTGGCTAAGAGCAAAACTACTTTAATTCCTATCTCTGGCAACCACGAAACCCAAAATGAAAAGAAGGTGTCTTACGAAGGTGCTGAAAAAACTTGGCTGAAGGTAATGGCTCCCTATCTGAAATATGCGGGTAATGGCCCTCGTGCCGGTGGTAAAGATAACCTCAAAACCGACCAAAGCAAGTTGACCTACTCATTTGACTATAAAGGAACGCACTTTGTTATTTTAAATACCGATCCCGTCGGTCGAGATTGGAGCGTACCAAAGTCTTGGGTAGCCAAGGATCTGGCTAAGGCAAGAGCGAAGGATGCGAAACATATTTTTGCGATCGGACATAAGCCCGCTCACGCCTATCCCACCAATCTCTACAGCCCACCCGAGGAAAAAGAAGATGGACTGGGCAAGTTATATCCCGCCGATCGCGATGAATTTTGGGCGAGTCTAGTCACCAATAAGGCTGAAGCAATGTTGGCAGCCCACGACCACGTATATTACCGCGCCCAACCCAAGGGAAATACTTGGCAAATCATTACAGGAATTGGTGGCAGCGTTCTCGATAAAGTTGTCGATCAACCGAAAAATAATTTCTTTGGCTTTACTGCGGTCAGCGTTTTGAAAAACGATCGCGTGATGATAACGACCTACGGACGCGAGGTCCCCAAAGAAGGATATCTCGCACCGAGTGACAAGTATCCAACAACCGTTCGCGATCGCGGTGACATTACTTGGAATAGCTAAGCACTAGAGAGAGCAGAGCATCCTGCTCTCTTTTGTTTTTTAGGGAAGCGATCGTGAGTCCCAACAAATCAGGAAATCTACATACAGGTATCTCATCATGCTTATGTATAAAAAGTGGGTTCGTTTTGTCTTAAGAGCTTTATCTGTGTTTCTGCTAACTGTTGCAGTAACCGCCTGCGTTCAGACACAATCCCCAGAAAATAAACCTCAGGCAAGTACCTCTGCAAACCCCACCACAGCTTCAACCGAAGTTACTAAAGCGCCCTCAGGTGGGATTACCGTTTACACGGCTCTCGAAGACGATCAATTGGCAGAGTACTTACCTTTGTTTGAGAAACAATATCCAGATATCAAGATTAATAAAGTTCGCGATTCTACAGGTGTAGTGACTGCGAAGTTACTGGCTGAGAAGGATAATCCCACCGCTGACGTAGTTTGGGGACTTGCAGCCTCTAGTTTACTTGTTGCAGACAAGCAAGGAATGCTAGAGCCCTATGCCCCCAAAGGTATTGAAGCTGTTCAGCCCCAATTCAAAGATAGTCAAAACCCACCCCATTGGGTCGGGATCGATGCTTGGGAATCTGCCTTTTGCGTCAATACCGTAGAATCTGGGAAAAAGAATTTACCAATCCCTCAATCTTGGGCAGATCTGATCAAGCCTGAATATAAGGGACAGATTGTCATGTCCAATCCCGCTTCCTCTGGAACTGGCTTCCTTTCTGTTTCAGCTATCTTGCAAATGATGGGCGATACTGACGGTTGGAAGTATCTAGATGCCCTACACCAAAACATTGCCCAGTACGTGCATTCTGGATCGAAGCCTTGCAAACTCGCTGGCTCCGGTGAATATGCGATCGGGATTTCCTTCGGCTATCGCGCAGTTAAACAGAAAAAAGCTGGAGAACCCATTCTACCCGTTTTCCCTAAGGAAGGTTCGGGTTGGGATATTGAAGCCAACGCACTGGTTAAAAAAGCCAATATTAACCCTGCCGCGAAAACCTTCTTAGATTGGGCGATTTCTCCTGAAATTTCGAGAAAATATGCCAAGAACTTTCCTTTGACTGCGGTTAAAACCGACGTTCCTATTCCTGAGGGGTTCCCAGAGGATCCGATCAAGCAGCTATATCCTAAAAATGACTTCAAATGGGCTGCTGCCAATCGCGATGCCATCCTGACGGAATGGACAAAGCGATACGATTCCAAATCTGAGCCTAAAAAGAAGTAAAGCAAATATCTTGAATAGAATCGATCTGTAGGGATAGTGTCCCTGTGCCTATCCCATAAGTACTTGTGGAACCACAGGGGACTGTCCCTCATCGTTTTATCCCATTTTATTAGCTCCCACAAAAAGTTATGGCAAATTCTCCAGAACGGATAGATGCGATCGCGCAATCAAAGGAATCTCTCAAAAAACAAGAGCGCACGGCTCCCTTAGCAGCTTCAACCCATCCACAAGACCTCGGACAGCCCTATCTCCAAGTTCAGAACATTCGCAAATCATTTGGGCAATTTGTCGCCCTCCATGATGTCAGCCTTAATGTTTACGCTGGAGAATTTGTCTGCCTGTTAGGGCCAAGTGGTTGTGGCAAAACCACCCTACTGCGAATTATCGCGGGATTGGAACAGCAAACCAGCGGGCGGGTAATTCAAGGTGGTAAAAATGTTTCCCATTTACCTCCTTCTAGGCGCGATTTTGGCATTGTATTTCAGTCCTATGCCCTATTCCCCAATCTGACAGCGGCGCAGAATATTGCCTATGGGCTGCAAAATACGCCCATGCCTAAGCCTCAGATCGATCGCCGCGTGCAAGAACTACTAGAAACGGTCGGGTTAGAGGGATTTGGGCAAAAATATCCCGCTCAGATGTCTGGAGGTCAGCAACAGCGGATTGCTTTAGCCAGAGCTTTAGCCCTATCGCCCAGTTTGCTGCTTTTAGACGAACCGCTCTCGGCATTGGATGCCAAGGTCAGAAATCGCTTGCGCGTGGAAATTACCCAGTTACAAAAGCGTTTGGGCGTGACAACGGTGATGGTAACCCACGATCAAGAGGAAGCCTTGACGATGGCCGATCGCGTTGTGGTGATGGACAGAGGCGCGATCGCGCAAGTGGGAACTCCGCGTGTCGTGTACCAAAATCCCAGCAATCCTTTTGTGGCAAACTTCATTGGTTCCACCAATCTTTTAACGGGCGAAGTCGTGTCCGAGACCCAAGTCCGATGTGGGAATATCTTGCTCGATGCAAACATTGGGGAATTTGCCGTAAACAGCCCGATTGCGATCGCCATTCGTCCCGAAGCAATTCAGCTATGCGATCGCAGTGAAGAGGATGAGGCTGCATCGAATGTTTTATCCGCTGAGATTGAAGGCATAGAGTTTCTCGGTTCGGTGTATCACCTCACCCTGCGCCCAGATGGAAATTCTAAATCCGTCGTGACGATTGAGGTCTCGATTTATCAAGCCCAGCAAATTGATTTGAATTTAGGCACGTCCTTAAGAATTCAACTCCCTGCCCAGCATATTCAAATCTTTCCCAATCGCGTCTAGACGGCATATTGAATTGGCAATCCTATGATATTAGCACCATCCAAGAAACCGATCTTCCCATTTCCAGTGCAAGCGGAAGTTCGCCAAATTCCTACCAAAGAAGACTGGATTTTGAGAATCGCGATCGTTGTCAGTACGTTATGGCTTTTGGTTGGCGTGTTGTTGCCGCTTTACCCCATGCTGATCCGTAGCTTTCAGGATATAGATGGGCAGTGGATTGGGCTTGATAATTACGTTCGCTATTTCCAAACGCCATCGCTTTCTGTCTCTCTGTTTAACACGTTTTACATCGCGATCGCCAGCGCTACAATCTCCGTGGTTTTGGGATTTATTTATGCCTATGCCCTCACCCGCACCGCCATGTTTGGCAAGCCATTTTTCCGCATTCTTGGTTTACTCCCCCTGTTTATCCCTCCACTGGCGCATAGTATTGGGTTAGTTTACCTATTTGGGAACAAGGGTTTGATCACCACGGGGTTCTTTTCTCTGTTGCCGGGGTGGGACATTAATTTATACGGCTCGAATGGCATCATTATTGGCGAAGTTTTGTATTGTTTTCCCCAAGCTGTGATTCTTTTGATTACGGCATTAAACATTACCGATGCCAGACTTTATGAAGCAGCGGCAGCCCTACGTACCCCCGCCCATCGCGTATTTTTGACCGTGACTTTACCGAGCGTAAAATACGGACTCATGAGTGCGATTTTTGTTTGCTTTACCCTAGCCTTCACTGATTTTGGCGTGCCCAAAGTGGTGGGCGGCGGGTTTAACGTCCTCGCAACGGATATTTACAAACAGGTGATCGGACAGCAAAACTTCTCGATGGGAGCGACGATTGGCGTGTTTTTGTTGCTTCCCACAGCGATCGCCTACGTTCTAGACCGCATTTTCCAAAGACGTCAAACTGCTTTGGTCAGCAGCAGATCGGTTCCGTTTCAACCCAGCCCAAATCCAAAACTAGACTGGCTCATGTTTGGTATTTGCAGCGCGATCGCTGCTTTCATTCTGCTCGTATTTGGCACGATCGTTTTGGCATCTCTGGTCAAGGTTTGGCCTTACAATTTCACCCTCACGACAAAACACTACGACTTTAATGCTGTGGGAGGTGGAGGAATCGCCGCCTACTGGAATAGCATCCAAGTTTCTCTCTATACAGCGGTATTTGGCACGATCGCTGTTTTTCTGGGTGCTTATCTGGTTGAGAAAGGCAAAGGATTGAGAATGCTGCGATCGTTCAATTATTTCCTATCCACAATTCCCTTAGCCCTTCCCGGTTTGGTCTTGGGGCTCTCCTATGTGTTTTTCTTTAACAAGCCCTTGTGGAATATTCCCCATACCAATCTGGCTTTGGTGAATCCTTTCAACGGACTTTATGGCACGATCGCTTTGCTGGTCATCTGTAATATCATTCACTTTTACACCGTCGGTTTCCTCACGGCAAGTACGGCTTTAAAGCAAATTGACCCAGAGTTTGAATCTGTCTCTGCCTCGATGGGCGTACCATTTTACAAAACCTTTTGGCGCGTCACAATTCCTTTAACGATTCCTGCAATTTTGGAATTAGGCAGTTACTTTTTTGTGAACTCGATGGTGACAATCTCGGCAGTCATCTTTTTGTATCCACCCAATGCTCCTTTAGCTGCCGTGGCGATCGTAAATATGGATGATGCGGGGGATGTGGCTCCTGCCGCTGCGATGTCAACGGCACTAGTACTTACAAGCATTGGCGTCAGGATTCTCTACTGGCTTTTAACGCAAGGTTTAGCCAAACGCACCCAAACTTGGTTAAGGCGTTGAAACATTCAATTTCAAACCAAGGATAACAACGATGGCTTGTCGATTTTACATCAGGAAAACCCCATGACTGCAATTAAATTAGTCGTTTTTGATATGGCTGGTACGACTGTCAGAGACGATCGCGAGGTAGAAACCTGTTTCATGCTTGCTGCTGAAAAGACAGGGCTAGAAGCCTTGCCCGAACGAGTAATCGCCATGATGGGACTCTCAAAACGGCTCGTTTTCCAAACCCTCTGGGCAGAGCAAATTGGCACAAACGATCCGAACTACTTAGCGAATGTGGAAACATCCTTTTCAGCATTCAAACATATTTTAGAAAACCACTATCTCACTCAACCCATAGAACCGACGGTCGGATGCTTAGAACTATTTGACTGGTTGCGATCGCGGCGAATTCAAATTGCTCTGACTACAGGGTTTTATCGCGAGGTTACGGATATTATCCTCAAGCGTTTGGGGTGGGATCGGGGATTGAACCCTCACTATATTGGTTCGGAATCATCCACAATTCAAGCTTCGATTACGCCATCGGAAATATACGATCTAGAAGGTCGTCCCGCGCCCTATATGATTCAAAAAGCGATGTATCAGTTAGGAATTATCGATCCCAAACAAGTTGTCTGCATCGGCGATACACCTTCCGATCTTTTGGCAGGACGCAATGCTGGTTGCCTCTATACCTATGGTGTCACCAACGGAACCCATACGCGAGCGCAATTAGCGATCTTTCCTCACGATGGTCTCTTTGCATCCTTGACTGAATTTCAAAATACCTTAGCGAGTTTATAGACGTTCAAATCACAAAGAATTGACATTGATGAGCTGAATATGAGTCAAACAAATCATACAGAAATTGCGATCGTGGGTGCGGGGATTGTCGGTCTCGCCCATGCGCTTGCGGCTGCCAAACAAGGTTTCAAAGTAACTGTATTTGAGCGAAATTTCGCAGCAGTGGGGGCTTCGATTCGCAACTTTGGCATGGTGTGGCCGATCGGGCAACCCGCTGGAAAATTACGCGATCGCGCCCTCAGATCTAGAGAGATCTGGTTAGAAATCGCCGAAAGGGCTGGACTTTACTGCGATCGCAGCGGTTCTTTACTGCTTGCCTACCGCCAAGACGAACTCAACGTCCTCGAAGAATTTATCGCCACCAACGCACCCAACGATTCCATTGCCTTGTTGAATGCCGATGAAGTTGCAGGAAAAAGCAATGCAGTCAATTCAGATGGACTGCTCGGCGGACTCTGGAGCGATACAGAAATGACGGTCGATCCGAGAGAAGCGATTCAAAAGCTCCCTGCGTTTTTAGCGCATCATTATCCCATTGAGTTCCAATTTGGCAAAACCGTAACGGCTATTTCCCATCCCAATCTCCAAGTGGGAAGCGAACTATGGACTGCCGATCGCATTTTTGTCTGTAGCGGTGCAGATATGGAAACACTTTATCCCGAGATATATGCAGAAACAGGGATTACAAAAGTCAAGTTACAGATGATGCGAACTGTACCTCAACCAGAAAGTTGGAGATTGGGTCCTTCTCTCTGTGCGGGATTGACCCTAACGCACTACGCATCGTTCGCTCACTGTAGTACTTTGGATGCCTTAAAAAAAAGGATAGAGCTTGAAACCCCAGATTTTCCTAAGTGGGGAATTCATGTCATGGTTTCTCAAAATGGATTGGGAGAATTAATCCTTGGAGACTCCCATGAATACGGGTTGAATCCCGATCCCTTCGATCGCTGTGAAATCAACGACCTCGTTCTCGATTATTTACAGAAATTCGCGAAGTTCCCTTCGTTAGCGATCGCCGAAACTTGGCATGGTGTTTATGCAAAACTTTCGGGCAAAACCGAATTTATCGCTCAGCCAACCCCCAATGTCGTTCTCGTGAATGCCCTTAGCGGTGCGGGTATGACCCTATCCTTTGGTTTGGCTGAGGAGAATATAGCAACGTATTTATAGCTTCTATGACCGTAGATTATCTCAACCCCAACCTACCCTCTGGACTCAAGCGGATTGTGATGCCAGCGATCGAGGCAACCGATGCCACATTGACAGGATATGGATATTTAGTGAAAGATCCTGCCACAGTTCCCATAGAAATTGTGCGATGGCCTGCCCTAGGTTGGCGATCAGTCGATCTAGATAGCGGCGATGGCGCAGGCACTACTGAAGGAATTTTTTTGAGTGAATGGCAAGGAGAAATCCTATTTGGGCATAATGAAGCCGTTGATGGTCATTATATTTTGGCCTATGCCACAGAGCCATGCCTTGCCGTTCTAGAAAGCGATCGCGTGCCAGAGCAAATCCTCCTTTGGCATGCAAACTATCACCCAGATGGCGGACAGCTATTCTTTCCTCTCGATCGCAAACCTTTCTTCGTCCCTCTCGCATTACCGGGCGATGATGTGAAGCCTGAAGATTTTATCTGTTTTCGATTTGATGGAAATTGCGGACTTTATATCCATCCAAATGTTTGGCATGAAGGTGTATTTCCCCTCTCTGAAAAGCAACGTTTTTTTGACAAACAGGGAGCGGTACACGCTCGTGTTTCCATCGATTTTGCGAGGGAATTTGGCTGTCTGCTCGCAGCGAAATGTAAGTTTTAATTGGCAGTTGGTAATTTGGAGCGATCGCATGAACTTAAGCCTTGACAAAATCCTCAATATTTTTGCCACGAGGGGGCACGCTCAATATGGCGGAGAACCTGTGAGCCAGTTAGAACATGGATTGCAATGTGCTACCTTGGCAAAAGAACGCGGTGCTAGTTCGGAACTAATTACCGCTTGTCTCCTGCACGATCTGGGGCATTTACTGCATGATTTAGGCGAGAACTGTGCGGATCGAGCGATCGACGATCGCCATGAATATGAGGGTGTAAAACCACTGGAACTACTTTTCCCACCAAAGGTCACAGAGCCAATCAGGCTACATGTGGAGGCTAAACGCTATCTTTGTGCTGTCGATCCTACCTACCTTGCCAGTTTATCTCTCGCATCTCAAAGCAGTCTAATTCTGCAAGGAGGAATTTTCTCTAAAGAGGAAGCATTCGTATTTATGGCAAAGCCCCATGCTAAAGATGCTGTAAGCCTTAGAGCATGGGACGATCTCGCGAAGGTAGAAGGATTGAAAACACCAGATTTAAATAGTTTTGTAACCATTGTGGAAAGTTGTCTACAGTAAAACAGAAAAACATGCAAATGACAGAACAGACGAGATTGAGAGTTACGGTCAACGGCCTCTTTGTGGATGCCGATGAGGTGTTATTAATCCACCAAATGACATTACCCGAAATAGACTGTTGGGATTTGCCCGGCGGTGGGTTGGAGCCCAATGAGACGGTTCTGGAGGGGCTGCATCGCGAAATCCAAGAAGAGACGGGAATCACTTCCTTTGAGGTGTTGCAGTTATTAGCAGTCACGGATAGCTTTTTTCCCGATCCGCTGATTTCAGGTGGTTTACTCCATAATGTCAACATTGTTTATCTGTGCTCCGTAGATCGCCAGTCTTGCATTCTGCACAGTTCCGATCCCGAAATTGGCTCAAAGGGCATTCAATGGATCCCCATTCGTACGATTACCTCCGATCTATGTTCTGTACGCTGTTGGCAGTCTTTAAAAGCATTTAGCCTACTCTCCCCTTAGATCAGACTCATTTTAAAGGACAGGAAAATGCATGCCCCATCGTAACGGGATAAGATCTCAAATTCAAAAATTTTTATGGAGGGGTATTAGCCTACATTATTCATGAGAACCCAAAAGAGAATAAAAATCAAGAAAAAAGGA
>NZ_JAZBJZ010000079.1:0-23699 GCF_036349135.1 Tumidithrix elongata BACA0141 | reverse complement strand
CGACGGCGAATAATCGTTTGCAGTCAGATGGAACGTTTACCTATCTCTATGATGACGAGGGGAATAGAATCTATCTGAGAGCAACTATTCCCTAAGCTCATTCAAAATCTTTCTCCACAGGTTCAGTAGGATCTAATTTTGGAACTCATTACTATCAGGATAAAGGTAAAACCTCAGTTAAGCTTGATTAATTCCTTAAGCTTTGCAGATTAGTTTGTAGTTTCGTATACTATACTTAATAGATTTTAATAAACTAAAAATAGTTAGGCTATATAAATTGTGATGAAAGAGGGATCTAGCAAAGTGAATCGACATCCTCTTGAAAGCTTAAGAAATTACGATCCGATCGCGATCGCAAACTACTACAAACCCCGTCCTTGGCAAGTGGCATGGAGACTGATCAGCGTCACCTACATGTTCTTCGGCTTTCTTTTAGGATGCGCTTGGGATCGATGGCAAGACAAAAACAAGAGCCAACCCAAACGAGCCGAACAGCTACGCCGCATCATTACGACCCTAGGACCAACCTATATTAAGGTGGGGCAGGCACTCTCTACACGTCCTGACCTCGTGCGCCAAGACTTTTTAGTCGAGCTAACCAAACTGCAAGACAAACTGCCCCCATTTTCAACGCCTCAAGCATTTGACATCGTGCAGCGAGAACTGGGTAAGCCCGTTACAGAGGTTTATGCATGGGTTTCTGAGGAACCTGTGGCGGCGGCAAGTTTGGGACAGGTTTATAAAGCGACGTTACATTCTGGTGAAGAAGTTGCGATTAAAGTCCAAAGACCAAATCTTCTGCCAATCTTGACGCTAGATTTATTTATTCTGCGCTGGTTTGCTACTTGGTTTGGAACGATGTTGCCGCTTAACTTGGGCAATAACCTAGATGCGATCGTGGATGAGTTTGGCATCAAGCTATTTGAAGAAATCGATTATGTCAATGAAGCCAGAAACGCTGAGCGGTTCGCAGGCTATTTTAAGGACGATCCGAATGTTAAGGTTCCCTCTATTTTTTGGGATTACAGTACCAATTGCGTTTTAACCCTTGAGTGGATCGACGGCATTAAGCTCACAGAAATTGACAAAATTCAAGCGGCGGGACTCAATACCGATGCGTTGGTAAGAATTGGTGTGATGTCTGGGTTGCGGCAATTGCTAGAGTTTGGCTTTTTCCATGCCGACCCTCACCCAGGCAACCTATTTGCTACCTACGATGGGCGGATGGCATATATCGACTTTGGCATGATGGATCAGCTCGATCTCAACACTAAAGAGCAGTTAGTAGATTCCGTTGTGCATTTAATCAACAAAGATTACGATCAGTTGGGGCAAGATTATGTCAACTTAGGCTTTTTACAACCCCATGTCGATATGAAGTCGATTGTGAAGGCACTTGAGTCGGTTTTGGGTGACATTATGACTGAGAAAGTGAGCGACTTTAACTTTAAGGTCGTCACCGATCGCTTTTCTGGTCTGATGTACGAATATCCCTTTAGCCTGCCTGCAAAATTTGCCCTCATCATCCGCTCGGTAATTACCCAAGAAGGCGTTGCCCTCAGTCTCAACCCTGACTTTAAAATCGTACAGGTTGCCTATCCCTATGTGGCAAGACGTTTGCTCACAGACGAGTCCGAAAGCCTACGCAAACGCTTGTTAGAAGTTCTGTTTAAAGACGATAAGTTCCAATGGGCGCGGTTAGAAAATCTGATTGCGATCGCCAAGTCAGATGACAACTTTGACCTTGTACCCACTGCCAAAATGGGCTTACAGTTTCTCATGTCCCAAGAAGGCGAGTTTTTGCGTCGGCGCATCATCTTAGCCTTGACGGAAGACGATCGCTTGCACACTGATGAGATCCAACGCCTGTGGCAATTAATTCGTGTCGATCTCGAACCCGGCAAGTTATGGAATGCTGCCTTGGGTGCAATTCGTACCTCTATTCGCGATGCCATGCCTCAAGCGATCGCCGCCGTTTTACCGATCTCCCTACTCTCTGGGATAAATTCATGATTGGCATCAAACATTTTTTTGCGATCGTATTGCTAGTAATTTGTTTGGGGATTGGTGAGCTGAGCTTAGACTGGACTGTACCTAGTTGGGCTGAGACTGTCCCCGCACCTCAATTCGCAGAGATGTCCGCAGAGGTATCTGACGGTGGAGCAACTAGCGGATCGACAAATCCCAACCAGTTGGTTGAGGGCATCGACAAGATCAAAGTTGCTATGAAAAAGCTACGCTTTTGCTATAACGAAAACTGTTTCTACCGTCAGATCGAAAGCAAGATCGATCCTCCTAGCAAAGTTTCAGATACCTACACGGCAACGATCTCAGCGCTTGTCGATCGCCCATCTGCCAATCCTAACTCGGCAGATTATCATTTTGCCTACGTAGACGATCGCTGGCAACTCATCAAGGGCGAGGAATATACAGATGTGGCGGACTATGTATTTGATGGCGATCGCTACGAAATCTTTAGCGTGCACACAAATCGGGTAATTCGGGGTAATCTAGCTCAAGCAAGAGAAGAGGGTAATCTTAAGTCTGGTTACATTCCTCTTTACTTTGAAATCTTGAATAATGGTGTAGAACGCTAGTTTTATTGCATAAGTTACTAAAATAAACTCCAAAGTCACTCCTGTTTATAAGAGGTACATAGGCTTGGTTAATCTATTTAATTTGGCATTGCTAGCTTTTTTGGGTGTAGGTTTTTCTTCTTCAGTGGGGCAGCCTAGAAATGCAGTTCCAGCCCCTCATACAGCAAGTGCCGTCACAGTTCAATCAACCGTACCTGCTAAACCCTCTCGGAGTGCGGTTAATGCTTCACTTACGCCTGAAGTTCTTGCCAATCAATTTTCGCCCATTGCTCAAACGGCTTCAGAGCAAGAACCCCTTGCTGCAGCCAAAATCCTTCCTTCCGATCTTCTCAGCATCGCTGTTTTGAATGTAAATCCTCAACTGTGGGACGAAGCCGATCGCTTCAACCCATTTGGGATTAAAGCTTTAGAGGCGATCGCGAAGTTGAACCAATTGCCTAAGGGTATGACCTTTAAACAGGATATTCAGCCTTGGCTTGGCGATCGCATTGTGATTGCCGTATCTCAAGCACCCAACAAAAAAGACTTTGAGCTGATGGTTTTGATGCCCATTACCAATGGTGCTAAATATGAAGCTTTTATCGCGAAGGCGATCGCAAATCACAAACAGAAACCAAATGCTTCAGAATATAAGGGTGTGCGGATTTTAGAATGGGAAGCGGACGATCCTTCTCATATAACTGCTCTAAAAACCTGTTCCAAGAAACCGCTCAAACAGTTCCTCAATAAGCTTACGCACAATCAAAATCTAAAATGCGAACAGGATATCGATGATAACGAAGAAGATAATGGATTTCCCGATTCTCTGAAATTGGATATCTTTGGATTTAGCGAGAATGGAGCAGTTCTGGCAACATTCCCCAATGGATATCTTGTAGTCAGCGGTTCGCGGCAACCGATCGAAAAACTGATTGATGCTCAGGCAAATCTTATCCCTCTAACAGAGAACCCTCTATTTCAACGCACCGTCAAGAATCCTCTATGGCAGCGATCGCTATTGGCTGGCTATGGTGACAACAAGCTCATCCTTCAAATGGTTGAAGCAAATCTGATCAAACCAAGTAAACCAGAAGTCGAATCCAAACCCAAAGCAGAAATTGAGCCTCCTAATCCATTTGGATATAGTGAAGAGGATCTTTTGAGAGGACTGCGTAGATCGGCAGATGAATATGCCAGTTTCGATCTATATACCTGGGTATCCCCTCAAGGATTACACAGTCAAAGTAACACCTACTATACAAAACCCCATACGCTCAAACCTGCGATTGGTAAAAGCGATCGGATTTTATCGCTTTTACCAGCCAATAGCTATGTTTCTATTTCCAGCCAAAACTTTACGCACCAATGGCAGTGGCTCAAGGAAGAAATTAAATGGCAGCCCTCTTTTGGGTTTCTTTACGCGAGCATGCGTCAAGCCTTAACCGCTACGTTTGGCGTAGATATAGATCGAGATATTGCCCCTTGGATCGATGGTGAGTATGCCATGGTTCTTTTTCCGAGCGATCGCGGACTATTTAAAGCATTTGACATCAATTTAGCGGTAGGGAGTGTGATTCAAACCTCAAACCCTTCAGCGGCAAATGCTGCCATTGCCAAAATTGAGAAGCAGATTCTTAGTTTAGCGGATGGCACACTCTCAGTCTCCAAGCGTCAAGTTGGTGGTGTGCAGGTGACCAGTTGGGAGGTCAATGACCCCGAACACAAGGCAGCCTCTCAAAGTGTGTTTGCCTATGGCTGGAAGGATAAACATACGCTCGTCCTTGCTACGGGAATTGCACCGATCTCGACCCTGATCGTTCCCTCAAGTTCTTCTCTTGCTCAGTCAGAGATGTTTAAAGTTGCGATCGCAAACATGCCTAAGCCTAACTTTGGTTATTTCTTTGTAAACACCCAAGGAGTAGCTCGACTGGTCGTTTTAGGTTTTGCTAGCCTCAGTGAAACCTTCTCGGAATCACAGGTGCCACCTCAAGTCACAAAGATCTTAGATACCCTTGGTGGCATGGTAATTGCCTACTCTCAGACCCCTGAAAAATTACAATCTGACTCTTTCTTAGGGCTCAATCCTGTGAAGAAATAGGACTGCGATCGCGATTTCAGACCTGTAGGAGCCTAAGCAAAATTTTAAAGATCTGAGGGATTGTTTCGGTTTCGTCGGTTGATATAATATAGCCCTGTAAGATACTTGCTATTGATTTTGTTATTCCTGCTAACTGTGTTAGTTAGCGCAAAGATCTTAGTGTCACAGTCAAAACACTGAAATTCTTACTAAGAGCGATGTATAAGGTCGTAATGTAGACTCAAGATTTAGATTTACTCAATCTTTGGCATTTTTTAGCTATTTGGCATTTTTGGGCTATTCAGTAATACACATACAGGCCTAGGAAATATTTTGATTTACTTAGACTTTAAACCACAGGCTCGGTAAACACGCTCGGTAAAAATGTCTAGGTAAAGAAAAAACATTCTACAAAGTCACAAGTTAAAAACTTTCTGTGTATATAAGTAAAATATAGATAAAATACAAACAAATTTTAGGAACTAAACTAAGGTTGAAAATTATCACAACATATTAATAACGAATAACCACTAAAATTACGAACAACCACGAGAACTATATACCAAATTGAATTTGCGGCAGATGAGAAAACGATTTATGGCGATCGCTACCAATCAGCCAAACAGGCCTAATTGAACTCCCTCAAATAAGCCTTCATGAAACAATAAGCAATGACGAATGTATAAGGCAATCCATCTAAGAATGATTTAATGTTAGATAATCCAAGCTTGAGACTGGGTGTTAGAGAGGTTTTGCAAGTGCCACATAAAGAGGACATTACCCTACTAGAAGACAAGCAACTCTATCAATTTTTACTGGTTGAAGATATCCAAGGGGTACGTAGGATTTTACTAAACTCCACAAGCTATTCCATTGGTCGCAATCCTTCCAACGGGATTGTACTTTACTCTAATTTAGTTTCCCGTCAGCACGCTACGCTGCAACGCGTGCCTATGCCTAAAAAGTCAATTCAACTCTTTCGGATTATTGATGGCAATTTACAGGGTGAACGTAGTAAAAATGGCATCTTGATTAATGGCAAACGTAAGCTTTCACATCTTTTGGCCCATGGAGATGAGATTGTTTTTAGTAAAGACACAAAAGCACTTTATCAAGTAGCTTCTAACTTTACCGAGGCATCTGTGCCCAGTGATGATGCCACGATCGCAATTTCTGAGAATGAACTGGCTGTTTTTAACGATGAATTAGCCGTTATTAACGATGAAGTCATGTCTCGGTTGGCATCGATTCCGGAACTAAATCCCAACCCCATTATTGAAATCGATCTTGAAGGAGACATCACCTACCTAAATCCTGCGGCGATGCAACAGTTCCCCAATATTGATACCTTAGGTTCTCAACACCCCACGCTACAAGGTTTATTGTCCAGAGCGACCAGCCTACAAAATGGTAACCAAGATTTTTTTGTGCGCGAGGTGGAAATTAATGAAAGGGTAATCGAGCAATTTGTCCACTTTATTCAATGTAGCGATTTGATTCGCATCTATGTAGCTGACATTACAGAACGGAAGCGATCGCAAGAAATCATTGAATATCAGGCATCCCATGATTCGCTCACAGGGTTGCCAAACCGCCAATATATGAATGAATTCTTAAATCTGGCATTAGCTCAAGCAGAGCGAACAGCAGAGCAAATTGCCGTGATATTTTTTGACCTAGATCGATTTAAGCTGATCAATGATTCTCTCGGTCATAGTACGGGCGATATGCTCCTAAAAGCTGTATGCGATCGACTCGTGCACTACTTACCCAAAGATGACTTACTCGCAAGATGGGGAGGCGACGAGTTTATTTTAGTTTTGCGTCATGTGACTTCACCAGAGCAAGCCCTCAAGGTGGCACAAAAGGTTACAAAAATTCTCGAACCTCCTTTTATCTGTGATGGCCACGAACTGCATATCAGTACCAGCATGGGAATTAGCCTCTATCCTTTTGATGGTAAAGACGTAGACACATTGATGAAAAATGCTGATGTTGCCATGTACCGTGCTAAAGGCAACGGTCGCAATAACTGTCAGCTTTATAAGTCAGTTATGCATGAAAATACCTTCAAGCGATTATCTATGGAAAATCGCTTGTGCAAGGCGATCGAGAATGATGAATTGTTGGTTTACTATCAACCACAGGTAAATTTGGAACTTGGGAAGGTTGTCGGTGTAGAAGCATTAATGCGGTGGCAGCACCATACTTTAGGACTCCTACCCCCCAGTCAGTTTATCCCCCTTGCTGAAGAGACTGGATTAATTGTTTCCATTGGTTATTGGCTGCTCAGGCAGGTTTGCGCGCAGAGCCATGCTTGGCAGTTGGCAGGACTTCCTCCTTTGCGACTGGGGGTCAATCTGTCATTACGTCAATTTCGGCAAAAGGATTTTATCGAAAAATTGTCTCAGATCCTCGAAGAAACTGGGTTTGACCCTCACTTTTTAGATCTGGAATTGACAGAGAGTATAGTGATGGAAGATATAGAAGAGAGTGTCACTAGACTGAGAAGGCTACGAGATATGGGAATCAGCCTCTCCATTGACGACTTTGGTACGGGGTATTCTTCGCTCAGTTATCTCAAGTCTCTGCCGATCAATGTGTTGAAAATCGATCAATCGTTTGTCCGAGATATTACCGAGAACCTGTACGATCAAGCGATCGCGATATCTATCATTACCCTAGCGCATAAACTCAAGTTGAATGTAATTGCAGAAGGAATAGAGACTAAAGAGCAAATGGAGTTGTTGCGATCGTTCGGTTGTCATGAAATGCAAGGATACCTATTTAATCGACCAGTTCCACCCGCAGAACTGGCTGAATTTCTGATCGCGCAGCCAGTTTTATGGTGATTTAACTCTGCCTTTAGAAGTATTTGTATGAATTTTTTTAAATCCATCGAAAATCTATAGATCAAAAGTCACAGTGTCTGGTATCATCTCGTCCTATCAAGTCGCTGCGCTTTCAGTGGCTCACTCACACAAAAAGAAGGAAGTGATATCCGTGAACAAAAATCTATTCAAGCTGGTCAGTGGTTTAGGAATATTGGGTTGTGTGACAGTGCTTGCAGCGCAACCTAGCCAAGCACAACCCGCCTATGGCAGCTATTTGGGCGTTGGGGCTGGTTTTGGTTTAAGCAATGGCAACACAGCCTTTGGAGAAGGTTCTAAAACATCTCTATTACTTTCTGGCAGATACAAGTTCCTAGAAGTGCCAATTTCCCTGCGCACCCAAGTGCTCATTGGCAATAGTACTGCTGTTGTACCTACTGTCTCGTTTGATGTACCCCTAAACTTTGATGCTGATGTTTACTTGGGTGCAGGCATTTCTCTAGCCAACACGATCGATACCACCCCTGTCGGTAATAAAAATAGCTTTGTTTTGCAACCAGGGATTGACTACTCTGTCCCAAATAGTAACCTAGTAATTTTCGGCAACGTTCTATTTGCCTTTGATGCCTATCGCAACGCCCCTGGGACAACTGCAACCTCTCTCCAAACTGGACTCGGCTGGCGTTTCTAGAGATTTGATGCGCATTCTGCCGCGCCTTACGTTTGAAATCTAGTAACATGACATAAAAATGTCTGTGTTTTCAAACTACCTATGCAAGATCTTGTAGCTGCATTCGAGAGTCAATTTGCTCAAAAACAGTTCTCCGCTGCCTCTGTCACCTTAAAGCAATTACTCAAAGATTACCCTGATGATTTGCAGCTACAGGTCTTGCTTGCCCGTTTTTATGATGCCACAGGCAAACCTGAAAAGGCTGAAACAATTTATCGGAATCTTTTAAGGTCGCAAACTCAGTCCAAATTGCTCAACCAAGCTCGCCAAGGACTGAAAGCGATCGAAGACGCTGAGATTAAACAACGCAAAGATCGAATTGCTAAAGCCCTAGGAATATTGGGGGGAGAAAGCCAAGGGTTACTGGCTGTAAGACCGATCGCTCCAGAAGTCCGCGATCGCATTGTGGAGAAGTTTGCACGCATTTTTCGGCTCGATCTTTACTCGGCTAAATTTAAGTTACCTAGCCGCAATCTCAAAATTCTTCGTACGGGAACTGTGGCAGAAATGCAGGTGTATGCCGAGGAACTCAACAGCATTGATATTCCTGCTAGAGCGGTAAGTTTAGATGCGATCGCCAAAATCGCTGTTTATAACATTGACTACTTTGAGTTGCCCAGTATTCATCAAGTGCATGCGATTCATAATGATGGTGCGATCGCCTTTCGTCTAGATGAGGTCAAAGCGAGAGTCGAAGGCATCATTCCCACCTTTGGGCAAGTGGTCACGGTAGATGCCAAACACAAACTCGTATGGAAAGATCAGATTTTAGATCGGGTGAGATTTTGCGATTTTCACATTCCAGAGCGAAATTGCATTCTGCGCTTTCATGACAACCATTACAAGTTCGATCGAGGCATGCAGTTACAGGTTAAAAAATCGCTAGATCATCTTGCCCCCACAGTCCAAGAGCGATGGGTAGCTTTGATGCAATGGGTGGAGCAATCATTCCCCGAAGTTCCAGTTCACAATGATTTCACCCCTTTTGCCGATATGGCAATGGCATATTCCGAAACATTAAAAGAGATTGAGCATCACATAGACCTACTACGGCATAAACCCAGCCTGTGGGATAATTGCTTTCAACTCTTTAGTGGGATGATATTTCTGGATAGGTGATAACCCCCATCACTGAGCCTGTAAGCATCGATAGTGTGGGCTTCTCTGCGAATCCTAAAGAATGCATCGGAAGTACTAGGTATAGAGGCGAGGCATTCTTGTACTTAGTAGTTGTCTAGATCGAAACCTTCTGAATAGGATTGAATCGTGCATATGGTGCAGTTTTTTATTAAAGCCGATAGCGAGATTCCCGCATCTACACAACTATTTGACCAGATTAGTTTTGCAATCACCACGCGTCAGTATACGCCGGGGCATCAACTCCCTAGTACGCGCCAACTTGCCAATTGGACTGGGCTACACCGCAATACGATTAACAAGGTCTATCAGCAGCTTAAGCATGCTGGGCTTGTCGAAGCTAGAGGGGGCTCTGGAATTTACGTTAGCCTACCAACCACAAAACCTACAGGGGACTCGGGTATTCCAATTCCAACCTTGCAACAAAGCGTGCGCCAAAGTATTGACAAGATCGTGAGTTTGGGATGCTCGTTATCGCAGGTAAGGGATCTTTTACTAACTGAGATTGATTGGCGGCTGAGATGTAACGCTCAACTCCTTGTTGCTTCTGGACGTGAAGATCCTGGGGTCGCACAGGTGATGGCAGGAGAATTAGAAACGGCTCTGGCAGTGCCCGTTCAGACTGTGGCTGTGGAGGATTTGGATAAAGTTTTGGAACATGCGACAGCGGGTACAGTTGTGACCAATCGTTATTTTTTAGAGCCAACTTGCCAAGCCGTGGGCAATCATCAGGTTCGAGTAATTGCTGTAGATATTTACACCTATAGTCGTGAGATCAACCTCATTCGCAACTTACCCATGGGCTCTTATGTCGGCTTGGTTTCAATCAGTACTGGGATCTTAAGGCTAGCAGAGAGCTTAATTCATAGTTTGCGTGGGGATGACTTGTTGGTTGTCTCGGCTTTGCCCCAAGACACCTATCGCCTGCAAACCATTGCCCGCAGTGCAAATTTGATTATTACGGGACATTCAGGCAAAGCGGAACTAAAAGAGGCGATCGCGGCTACAAAACACGAGCGTATTCGACCAGTAGAGGCAATCTTTTGCGAAAATTATATTGCTAGTGAGTCAATTGAACTTCTCAAGCTAGAATTAGGTTTAAATTAGCGGCTAGCGGTTATCGCCAAGGGATAAATAGAGAATATTCCCACGCTACTAGCACTGAACGATTGGTCCATAACAACTAGCAACAAAACCTAAAACTATGAGTACCCCCCATCAAGCACCCGTCGCGTCTATGTCAGAATTTAATACTTCTTTACCTAGCATTCGCCGTATCCAAGGCATCATCAGAGAAAAAAGCGATGTAGAAGTCAAGCTACTTACAGGTGATGATATCAATGGCAAGGTGTTATGGATCGATGACAACTGTATCTGCATTGAGAGTGGTACAGGGTCAGTCAAAACAATTATTTGGCTTCACGCCGTGGCATATATCAAGTAATTAGCTTTGGTAGCGCTCTGTTGCTTTTGGAAAGGCTAGACGACGCGATACATTTCACAGAGCTATTTTCCTTAGAGTTCTCTAGCCTGATTTCTTTAGCCAACTTTTCTTTAGCCAACTTTATAGATGCAATTATGCCCTGCAAACTTCGCTTCTTCAAGGGCATAGCTTGCACCTGTAATCATGATCGCTGGTGTCGCTCCAGGTACTGGGACAAATCCCATAACGCCTACGCTGATGGTCACATACTTACTGACCGAAGAGCTTTCATGGACGAGTTTTAGCTCATTGACATGCATACGCATCAGTTCGGCTAGATAAACAGCATTATCAGCATCAGCATTCGGAAGAATCACAGCAAACTCAGCGCCACCATAACGAGCAACGAGGGCATGGGGATTGTCTACAACAGATTGAATTGCCGCCGCTACTTTTTGCAAGCAATTATCACCTTCATAATAGCCGTAGTACTCATTTAACTCTTTAAAAAAGTCAACCCCACACATGATTAGAGATAGTGGCTGCTGCTGCTCTCCTAACTCTTGCCACTGCATTCTAAGGTAGGCATCAAAATAACGCCGATTGGATACTTGCGTCAAACTATCTAGACGAGCGAGCTCCAAAAGTTTCTGGTTATTTCGTTGCAATTCTTCGGCTACGGAGGCTTGTGTACTTACCTGATTTTGTAATTGGGTATTTCGGGCTTGAAGTTGTTTTTGGGCCTGATAAAGACTTAGCTGAGCTTCAACCCTCGCTAAAACCTCTGCAATTTGGAAAGGCTTTAAAATATAGTCAGCTCCACCTACAACGAACCCTTGGATTCGATCTAGAACCTCGTCTAGCGCACTGATAAAAATTACAGGAATATTGGCAGTGGGCGGCTCTGACTTGAGTTTTCGACAAACATCATAGCCACTCATATCAGGCATATTGACATCGAGCAAAATTAAGTCTGGCGGATCTGCCTTGGCACTAGCCAAAGCCATTTTCCCACTGGTTAAACATCGCACGATGTAACCTTGGTTGGTAAGTACAGATGAGACCAAACGCAGATTTGCAGGGGTATCATCAACAATCAAAATTGTTTGGTGACGTTTTTTTTGTCTGTGTTGGTTCATCCTATGCGATCCCGATATTAAACAAACATTGCCTGTGGAGATTAACGAAATCTAGCTTAATTCCTCATTATTCTAGCTTAGCAGTAGGTTTACCCCTCTGGGAATCCATGTCATGCTGATAAGCAAACTCGATGCCTCTTTGGTTAAATTCTATATGAATTGCAAGGTTAATTTGCTCTTGAATATTCATATATTTTTTGTAATCATTACTTAGAACGTAATAGACCACATCAAAATTTAAACTAAATTCCCCATAACTACTGAAATGCGCGCGATCGAAGCTTGTATGCTCGATCGCTTCGATAATATTTTTAACGATCGCGGGGATTTCGCGCAACTTGGCCAAGTCAGTATTGTAGGAAACGCGGATTACAAAAGCAGCACGCCGCCGTTCCATTCTCTTAAAGTTTTTTAATCTCGAAGAGGTGAGGTCCGTATTAGAAAAGATCAGTTGCTCGCCACTGACGCTTTTAATGCGCGTGGTTTTAATGCCTACACTCTCAACTGTGCCTGAAAATTCGCCCACCACAATCAAATCGCCAATCTCGAAAGGGCGATCGAGCAAAATGGAATAGTAGCTAAACAGATCTTGTAAAACCCCTTTAGAAGCCAGCGCGATCGCAACGCCCCCAATGCCCAAACTGGCAACAACTGCCGAAAGATTTAGCCCAATATTCTCTAGAAAAAAGATGACACCAATCGTCCAAACCACAACGCGAACAGAAGGGAAGAGAAGACTAAACCCCTCGTCCTGAATCTTTTCGCCCCTTCTTTTGAGCCAATAGTACCTGACGGCATTCTCAAGCAGGATATTAGAGATCCGAATCGCGAGAAAGGTAAATAGGGAAACGCCAAAGATATCTACAAGACGATTTAAGGTGGGATGTAACAGTAATCCCTTGAGACTGAGATAGATTAACCCACCATAAAAAATTGGCAGGGCGGATTTCTCCACAAAGGCAATGACAGCTTCATCGACTTTTATTTCCGTTGCGATCGCCCAGCGTTTAAAGCGTGGGAGCGCGATCGCTTCAAATGCTCGAATTGCCACAATACCCAACAACAAGGTTCCCAAGGCAATCAGGTAGTTTTGAACTGTATTATGCAAAAATTCCTGTTGCAAGATCTCTGAAAGAGAATAGAATTGTGCATCTGGGAAGGAAGTAGCTCCAAACCCTAAAAAAGGCAAGACACCAATTCCTAACATAAAGGCAGACAAGCCTAGATTGCGATCGCCCAAGGGATGTTGAAGCGAGTGTCGAAAAAAACGCCAAATACTTCTCATCGAGACAATTCCCTTCTATCTTTTTACGCCAATTCCAATTGACAACAGCGTGAGATTCTCAAATGCCACAAAACTAGCCATGTCGGTGCTGATGCCATTGCCAAGCATGCTTGAGAATTTGCTCTAGATCGGCATACTGAGGATTCCAACCCAGCATATTTTTGGCTTTCTCACCACTTCCCACCAAAGCAGGTGGATCGCCCTCGCGGCGTTCGCACATAATCGCCTTAATCTCTCTACCCGTGACCTGTTTCGCCACCTCAATCACTTCCTTAACCGAAAAACCGTTGCCATTACCGAGATTAAAGGTTTCGCTGGTTCCATTTTGGAATAAATGTTTCAGACCCAAGACATGTGCCTCTGCTAAATCGGTAACATGAATATAGTCTCGAATGCAGGTACCATCAGGGGTTGGATAATCTGAACCAAATACGGAAATCGAGGCTCTTTTACCTAAAGCTGCCAATAGAACGAGGGGAATGAGATGAGTTTCAGGCTGATGATCTTCACCCAGTCTGCCTTGGGGATCGGCGCCTGCGGCATTGAAATAACGAAAGACCACTGACCTCAGCCCATAGGCACGGTCAAAATCCTTGAGAATCTGTTCTACCATTAATTTGGTCATGCCGTAAGGATTGATCGGATTTTGCGGATGATCCTCGGGAATGGGAACCTGCGATGGCACGCCATAGGTAGCACAGGTGGAAGAGAACACAAAATAGGGGATTTTGGCGGCAACCATCGCCTCTAAGAGGGTCAGGGTTCCTACCACATTATTGCGATAGTATTTGTCAGGCTCGGTTACAGATTCACCGACATAGGCAAAAGCCGCAAAGTGCATCACGGCTGCGATCGCATGGTCAGCAAACAGACGATCCAAAAGGGCGCGATCGTTAGTATCTCCCACAATCAGCTTGGCATGGAGTGCTGTTTCAACCAGATCTCGATGTCCGTAGACCAAATTATCAAGAATTAACACCTCATAACCGAACTGCTGCAAAGCAAGCACCGCATGGGAACCGATATAGCCTGCTCCACCTGTGACTAAGATCTTGGGTTGTGTCATGGCGCTTGAAAATCCTCTTTCCGATATTTTGATCGACTGCTTCAATCAACTAGCTTGATCTATTTTGACGGTTTTGCCAATATTTCCCACGCCTAAATATAATTCGGCAACTTTGGGATCGTTCAAGAGGTCGCTACCTTTGCCCTCAAATCGATCGCGTCCTGTATCGAGCACATAACCGCGATCGGCAATCGCTAAAGCCTTACGGGCATTTTGCTCTACCAGAATAATGGACGTTCCTGCCGCATTAATGCTTTGGATCAGATCGAAAATATCTTGCACCAAAAGCGGCGACAGTGCCGCCGAGGGTTCATCTAAAATGAGCAGTCTTGGTTCTAGCATCAGGGCACGCCCCATCGCTAACATCTGTCGTTCCCCACCAGAAAGGGTTCCCGCCTTTTGATTGTGGCGTTTTGCTAGGGTGGGAAATGTGTCGTAGATCTTTTGCTTGAGTTGCTTGAGATCGCCCGTTGAGAGATAGGCGCCCATATCTAGATTTTCTGACACGCTGAGCGACGGAAAGACATTAGCAATCTGCGGTACATAGCTTATACCCAGACGCACAATTTGTTCGGGCTTTAAGCCTGCGATCGCTTGACCCGCAAACGTGACTTCCCCCGATCGCACGGGAACCAAACCAAACACCATTTTTGCTAAGGTAGACTTTCCTGCCCCATTTGCCCCGATCACGGCAATCAGTTCGCCCTTCTTCACGATCAGATTGACGCCTTGGAGAATATCTACTCCATCGACATACCCAGCTACGATCTCTTTGACTGCGAGCAGAGGTTGGTCGGAAGTTTCTAGAGAACTTGGCTCGGAAGGTTGACTGGCATTCATTTCTTTAACCCTTCTAACGCTGTGCGTACCTTTGCGAGGGACTCAGAGTCACCCTGACGATTAAAAAGCGTTTCAGCCCGTTCTAAGGCTTTTCTGGCTTCTTCAGTCCGTTCCTGTTTGGCTAAAGCCTGCCCTAACGCCAAATAAGCAATGCCACTATCAGGATCGTTCTCTAAAATCCGTCGGTACGCCACAATCGCACTCGATATCGAATTTTGCTGAAGATAAATATCAGCGATCGCCATCTGAATGTCTACCGAATTGGGTTTTGCAGCCGCAGCTTTTCGCATTGCCGCGATCGCTTCGTTATAGCGACCTTGCTTTTGAAACACTAACCCCATCGCTAAGTTAGACTCGGCATGGCGCGGATTAATTTCTAACGCCCGTTGATATTTGGCGATCGCTTCGTCATAGCGATTTTGCTTGGCTAATAGGCTACCAAGGGCAAACCAAACATCGGCATTAAGCGGGGCAACCCGATCGGCTTGGTTATAGATATCGATCGCACCTCTAAAGTCACCCTTTTGCTGGAGAATATAGCCCAAATTTAGGTATGCCTTAATCTCTTTGGGGGATGTGGCGATAATTTGGCGATACACCCGCGCCGCCCCATCAAAGTCTTTGCGCTCGGTGAGAATATAGGCAATGCTCTGCTGTGCGTCAAGATTTTTAGGATCTAACTCAACGGCACGACGATAGGCAGCGATCGCTTGGGGATATTGTTGCAATCTCGTATAGACAAACCCTAACCCCGTATAGGCACTTGAGCTTTTGGGATCGAGGCGGGTGGCAGTTTCTAAGGCAGCGATCGCCCCTGAGTAGTCTTTTTTCTGAGTAAGCAAATAGCCAATACTCATTTGAATGCGGGCATTTTTAGGCTCTAGCTCGGCAGCGCGGCGGTAGGCTTCGATCGCCCCTGTAATATTTTTGCTTTGCCACAGTTGACGTCCCTGTTTGATAAAGTCTGTAGCAGTGGGCTTACCTTGAGCTTCAGCGCGATCGGCGATCGGGGAGTAAAGAGTTGGCGGGACTAGAAAACCGATCGATAAGGCGGTAAAAACAGCTCCTGATATTGCTAACGAACGGATAAAGAAACTAGTGTAGGAACGAAACTTTGACATAGGGTCTCATGAAATTCAAGGCATCTTGACCTTGATTATGACATGATTGTTCCGTTCTCAGAACCGTGGCTAAATCGTCAAAGATAAGTTCCTAGTTTCAGTAAGTTTTAGGAAACAAAAGAGAACTTCCATCAAATTTAGCCACGTCGATCCTTACAAACTGAGAAACTCAAGAAATCTATTTATGAAAATTTCTTACTCAAGTCAATCATAGAAACGCAATTAGGCAGATCTAGTCGATCCGTTAGCTTTGTTGCCAGCTAGATCGTCATAGGCAGAGATAACAATGCAAATACTCAGAGGAGCAGTTACAAAAATGCCAATTCCCAGACATAACAAACCTACAAAATTTAATGCACCAAGGGCTAAAGTTAATATAAATACTTGAAGCCATTGTTTTGTCACAAATGCGCGACTCGTTTCTAAAGCTTGCCAAAACTCTAAATCCCAATCGACGGCAAACTGAATCGCAAAAGTATAGGAAACAGCTAAATAGATACCAGGAATCAATAAGCAAATCATTCCTACAAAAATTAAGAGACCACCGACCAAAGAGATCAGAAATAACTGCAAGAAGTATTTATTGGTCAGCCCTTTAAAAAAATCATTAAATTCAAAAGAGCGTCCTCTCAAGATTGCCAAAACCACAAAAGTATAGCCTGCTGCCAAAGGAGCACTAATCAAGGAAGAGGCCATCGATCCTAAGATTGGAATAAAAGCTAAGACTAAGTTAATCAGGAAAACTACAAGGATAAATCCAATCATAGGTAGGAAGCATGGTTGTAACACCTCCCAACCCTTGCGAAAATATTTTTCAATATTGACTTCATAGTCTCTTTGCAAAATGGCATCTAATTGCTCATTTCCACTACTATTCATGACTTCAAGACTCCTCGATAGATTTTACGGTAAATACGGTAAATACATAGAGCATTTTCAATGCTTAAGATTACTACAGCGTATTTCATTAATCTTAGATTTAATATGAAACTTTGAATTAATTATTCTTGGTTGGGCAAATCGAGTTTTACAGAATGAGCCAACCAGTGAAGCTACACTAGATTCAGCGCGATCGCATGGTATAGCAATCCTAAATCGCTTGGGTTTTGTAGAAGTTCCATAACTTCCTACAATATGAAGAATATTTACATTCGCTCCATGGGAAGCTCAGCTAGATTTATCTGATTATTTCTTGTTATGAAAGATTGGGAAGTTCAATAACGGAAAACCTCAACGTTGTTTTACATGAAAATATTCCAAATAAAACCGCGCGCACTTAAACAATGGTCGATCTTGGCGATCGGAATTTGAGGTCTGATGGTTTTATTTTTACAAAGTTGTCAGAATTCTGAGACTTTAAGATCGCCAACAATGGAATTACGGGTGAGAACATCAAAGATGCGATCGCTACCTTCACAAAATCTCTCTATACGCCCAATTCTCGATTCGATCTCTATTTACGCGGTCAACAGGATGCGATTTCCGAAGAGGAGAAAACAGGTTATAAACTCTTTTCGCTAAGAAAGCTTTGATGACTGGACTATAGAGTTTAGTTGGATCAATGCGGGGATTATTCATCCACCGAGACAATTGCCGTTGCTTACTCTGGGCGATTTCGGCTTTCGTACTGATATAACCGATCCACTTGGTTAAATTCACACTTCCTCGTGACGCGCTAACCTATCAACAAAACTAAGGTTGCTATAATGTTTTTAGTCGAGCGTCAATCAAGGAACAAAAGCAATGGTGCAACGCATTGACAACAACCATAAGCCTCAAAACATAGATGCTTTAGATACAGAGCTTTTCCGAGCGATCACGATCATGCCTAAAGAGATAAAAGTCGCGGTTTTAGATTATGCAGAATATCTAATTAACAAACATTCTCAAAGTAATTCTCACGCTATTGTTCAGACGCAAACCCCTTCCAAAAAACGTCAGGCAGGATTACTAAAAGGTAAAATTTGGATGGCTGATGATTTTGATGCGCCACTAGAAGACATGAAGGACTATATGTAAATGTTGCTAGATACGCATACATTACTGTGGTTTTTGAATGATGACACCAAGTTAATTCCAAATATCAAGCAGAAAATTGAACAGGCTAGTAATGCCTACGTAAGCATTATTTCCATTTGGGAGATTGCCATGCAATTTCTTGATAGTCAGTTGTGATGCAGTGTTTGACAAATATCTAGTACAAAGAATTTGGGATATAGAGAAGGAATAATTCTAGGTTAATTTTCATAAATGAAACTAACCTAGAAAATATTAAAAAAGCGTAAAAACAATTAAATTTCGGCGGAACGCATCCCGAAGGGAATCGCTGCCAAATTCATCGCTAAGGCTTCGCGCAGACTGCGTACAACCGCAATCATCGAAATTTCATCGGTGAGTTGATTTACGGCTGAGCCAACACCAACACCTGATGCTCCACTTGCGATCGCCATCGGTGCAGTCACATTCGACAAACCAGAGGCACAGAGCACAGGTACAGAAACCGCACGACTGATGGCATAGGCAGCCGCTAAGGTTGGTGTTGCCTTTTCGATGAGTCCTAGTGTGCCGCTGTGGGTAGGAGCGCTGCTCGTGCCACCCTCGGTTTGAATGATGTCAGCGCCACAGGCAACCAACTGTTCGGCAAGGCTAACTTGCTGGTCTAGGGGTAATGTGTGGGGCACGGTTACAGACAGGGCAATATTGGGGAGCAAAGCTCTGGTTTGCTTGGTTAGCTCGATGATTTCATCGGCAGTAAATAAGCGACCCTGTGGGTAAAAACTGTCATAGTTGCCTAGCTCGACCAGATCGGCGCCAACGGCAACGGCAGCAGCTAAGGCAGCGGGATCGACCGCAGACACGCATACAGGTAGATCGCCGTAGGTTTTCGCAATATTAACAAGATTGGCATCAGCGGCAATATCGACAAACGTGGCATCCCCATAGGTAGCCGCTTGCGTCACCATCCGCACCGATGTCGGATCGAAATTTTGTAGCCCACTAATAATTTTTAAGGCACTACGATTCTTAAAAGCATGAGACAGAGCAAGGGGTAAACGGTTCACACTAGTCATAAATTTTGCTGCTCGACTGTTTTCTTTCATTACACTCTCGATATTTTAGTGGGTTTGCAACCGTTTTTCGGTATATTGCGGTATGTAGATTTTGAGATTTAAGGCAGGTTTTATGTGGGCGATCGCAAAGCAAAGACTACAGCAACACCAAAGAACTAATTCTCAACCTCCCTCCAAACCCAGATCGAATTGGCAAAAACTGTTCTCGCTAGCCTTTGCGATCGCGTTGTGTTTCTATTTGACAGCCTGTGGTGGTGACAAACCCAGTAATGTCAAAAAGTCCACAGTGCAGGGCGCAGGGGTGACAGAAGTATCACCGCCAATTGAAATTCAACGACTCAGCCGATTTTTAGATCGCTATGAGCCACAGGTGGCGATCGTTAGCCCCAAACCCGATACCGTTCTTGACAGCACTACAGTAACGGTTAAGTTTGATGTCAAAGATTTACCCATTTTTAAAAATGCAACCTTTGGTCTTGGCCCCCACGTTCATGTCGCGCTCGATGGTCAAGAATACAAAGCCTTGTATGACCTAAACCAAGCAGTTACCTTCGAGAATCTTCTCCCAGGAACCCATACAATTCGTGCCTTTGCCTCGCGTCCATGGCATGAAAGCTTTAAGAATGAGGGAGCCTATGCCCAAACCACTTTTCACGTTTTCACCAAGACTGGCGAAAACACACCCAGCCCTCAAGTACCTCTGCTGACCTATAGCCGCCCCGTTGGGACTTACGGCGCAGAGCCCATTATGTTGGACTTTTACTTGAAAAATGCCCCACTGCATTTAGTGGCTCTAGAGGACGACACTGTCTCCGATTGGCAAATTCGTGCCACCCTCAACGGTCAGAGCTTTACCTTTGACCAGTGGCAACCGATTTACCTCAAGGGCTTTAAACCAGGCAAGAACTGGGTAAAGTTAGAACTCCTAGACAGCACGGGCAAATTGATCCCCAATACGTTTAATAGCTCTGCCCATGCGATCAACTATCAACCCAATGGGTCAGATACTTTAGCCAGATTGATGCGTGGCGAAGCGATCGCCAGTATCGAAAAAATTGTCGATCCAAACTACGTGCCCCCTGCTCCACCCGTTGAGCCTGTGGTCGTACCAGTAGCACCAGTAGTTCCAGCGATCGCTGCCCCCTCCGTTGCGCCAGCACCAGCTAGCACCCCAGAGCCCAAAGCTGAAGTGAAGCCTGAAGTGAAGCCTGAAGCTAAGCCAGAGCCTAAAGCCGAAGCTAAACCAGAGCCTAAAGCTGAAGTTAAGCCAGAGCCCAAAGCTGAAGCTAAGCCAGAACCTAAAGCTGAACCTAAGGCTGAAGTGAAACCAGAGCCTGCTCCATTACCAACGAGCGAGCCAGTTGTCGTTCCTCCCGTGGTTGTGCCACCTGTGGTAACTCCTGCGCCTAGTGACAAGCTAACGGAACCAGAGGTGAAAAAGCCTGAAGCGAAAAAGCGTAGATTTATTCCTTCTTTTTCTTCTCCTAAAAAAGCCCCAGCGGTCACAGATTTTAACAAAGCGATCGAGAGCAAGGAAGTTCCTGTTTCTAAGCCCCAACCACCTGTTGTTAAGAAAGAACCGATTGCTAAGCCGCAGCCACCTGTTGTCAAGGATGAGCCCAAAGCGGACTCTAAAGTCGAGCCGAAATCTGAACCAAAAGTTGAGCCTAAAGTTGAGTCCAAACAGGTCGAACCAAAGGTTGAACCCAAAGCTGAGCCAAAAGCTGAGTCTAAACAGGATCCAAAGCAAGAAGTTAAGGTAAAGGAAGCTCCCGTCGTCCAACCTTCTCCCACGGAAAGTCCAACCTCAAAGCCCTCGTTCTTTGACAGATTTAGACCCAAAGAAACTCCTAAAGCAGTAGAACCCAAGAAGCAAGAAGCTCCTGTTTCTAAGCCTCAACCATCTGCTGTAAAGGATGAGCCTAAGGTTGAACCCACACAGGCTCCCAAAGCAGTTAAAGCAAAGGAAGCTCCAGTCGTGCAACCTTCTCCTTCGACAAGCCCATCTCACAAGCAATCCATTCTAGAAAGATATAGCAAAAAGGAGAATACCCAGCCCGTACAACCCAAGCCCCACCTAGCTCCACCTCAGCAGGTTCAGCAACCCATCTCTAAATTTGTGCCTCTCCAAGAGAAGCTCAAACAACAAAAAGAAGAGGCAGAGAAGCCTGCTGAAGATCTCGCACCCAGCATTTCTGGAACCTCTAAACCCATAAAACTACGCTAGTCGAGCTGAGAGGATACGTAAAATTCCTCACTATTTTCAAAACTAGTATCCGATCCCCTAGTCCCCCTTTATAAGGGGGATTTTTAGGTGAATAAGAACAAGGTCGATCCCCATTCACGCTAAGTAATTACCTCTTATCATGCTCGATCCTACGTTTCAAACAAGGTTAACCGATTCAGTGCCTGACCTGTTGGGCTTGCTCGATCGCTTCGATCGAGCTCGTATTTTAGTGATCGGCGACCTCACCCTTGATGAATTTCTTACAGGGCAAGTGGAACGGATCTCCCGTGAAGCCCCAGTCCTCATCATTCGTCATGAGGGAACCAAGCAAGTTCCGGGGGGCGGAGCCAATGCCGTGTATAACTTAGCGAAACTTGGCGCAAAAGTGATTGCTGTGGGTTTGGTGGGTGACGACCTTCAGGGTGTAGCGTTGCGTGGCATTTTTGAGGATGCGGGTATCGATACATCTGGCGTGATTGTCGATCGCTCGCGACCCACAGTCACCAAAACCCGCGTTTCTGGTCATGCTCGCCAGTCTGTCACGCAGCAAATTGTGCGCATCGATCGCAAGTCCGATCTTCCGCCCAGCGAGGAAATTCAAGCCCTATTGGTGGAAGCGATCGCTTCTCGCCTGCCAGAAGTTGATGCTGTCGTTTGCTCGGATTATGGTGAAGGGGTAATGACTGCCTCCGTGATTGCAGCGGCATTAAAGCACGCTCTTGTGGTTGTAGATGCGCAAAAAGATCTGGATCGCTATCAAGGTGCAACCATCTTTACCCCAAATCTTCCTGAAGCCGAACTTGCCGTCGGTTATGACATCAAAGAGAATCTGTCAACGGCAGCTAGAGACTTGCTGGCGCTCACCCATGCCAAACAGATTCTAATTACACGCGGCGAAGATGGCATGAGTCTATTTAGCCAAGAGGGGACGAGAGAAGATGTACCAGCTTTCAATCGTACCCAAGTGTTTGATGTTACTGGTGCGGGGGATACGGTTGTAGCAGCACTGACACTGGCTTTAGTTTCTGGCGGATCGTTTTGGCAAGCCACCGTGTTGGGGAACTTGGCAGCAAGCATTGTCGTGCGTCAATTTGGTACGACCACAACCAACCCACTTGAAATGCAAGCAGCATTGGAAAATCTTATATCTGTGTAATCTTATATCTGTGTAATCAGCGAATCTCAATGATAGATTGCTACAGGAACGCGCTTAAAGGCTGGCGTGCCGCAGCGATCGTCAATCGGAGCGCTAAAAATTACATTCACCTCTGGATAGAACATCAATGCCGAGCCTTGGCGAATTTGCCCGTAGATAATCTCGACCTGCTCCAGTTTGCCCACATTTCCCAGTACAGTGACCCTTTGATGTTCGTGGAAATTTGCAGATCGAGCATCCATGGCATTCATCAAAATGCAGTTGCGGTGAGGCATCCCCCGATAATAATCACCCTGCTTGTACACGACTGTATTATGCTGGGCATAACTGCGCCCCGTTCCTAACACCAACACAATTCCCTTAGTAGTACTGGGCAATCCAAACTCATCTAGACTTGGCAAGGTGAGTTTTGGAATTGGGGTTACAAACATCTGTGCCTTCCCCGTGGGTGTGGCAAATTCAGGCTTATGGAAGATTCTACCGTCAATCGTAAACTCAGCTTTGGTTTCGTCAATTTCGCCAATTTTTTCATACCCTGGAATCGTCTGAGCAATCAATGGTCTGTTGTCCCACCTGTCATGCTGACAATTTCCCCATTTTTATATTCATGCTTTTCAGTGGCGAGTTCTTCCATCGCCAAATATTCATCAAAGGTGTAAGTTCGATATCTTCATCAACAGGCGATCGCAAATTTGGGTTAATTTCTGATATCTAGATCCCCGACTTTTTTTGTGCTTGACATAGGTTGTCTCTGATTTTATAGAAAAAGTCGGGGATCTCAACTGCTGAAGGTTACTTAATGCTGACTTGTCCGTTCATGAGCATCGGTAGCAGCCAATCGCGGAGTTGGGTTAGTTGTTGATTTTGTCTGTGATTATTTAAAATCAATAAATTATATTTAGAAACAATTTCATCATATTTTTTAAGACAATCGTTTGATGGATATACTAGTTTTAAACTATGTAAAGGGCATCTCTAAAAATACAAACAAGAGTAGGAAGGGATTTGAGGAAAATGAGG
>NZ_JAZBJZ010000078.1:0-23977 GCF_036349135.1 Tumidithrix elongata BACA0141 | reverse complement strand
TTCATTTAGCTCACCTTCTATAGGGTAGCCCTATTTCCGCCCTGCTGTACTAGCCTATGCGAATCGGGCTGAATACGACAAAGGTGTGATGAATGTCGGACAGTCTGGCATCATCGAAGTGGAATTTCTCTATGATGGTGGAGCCTACAAAGGGGATGTCGGTCTTTTTAGCCTTGATGGTATGGATGCCTATGCTGCTGGTTCTGAAGCTTTCATCGCTGAAGCGGCTCGCCATGTTGCCAGTAACTCAAAACAAAGGTATGTTTTGGTGAGCGATATCACAGATGCTGCCAAGTTTAGCAGTGGTTTAGATTGGGAAGCCAATTATAATTCTGGTACCTATCAAGGAACGAAAATTCTCAACTTGTCTCCGAATACTGCCTATGGTGTCATGCAGGTTCCCAATAGCACAGTCAATATAGTGCTGCGTCGGCTACACATATTCCCTCAAATGTCCACTGGGCTTTGAATTCTTGCAATAATCCTGCAAATCGTGCTTTATCTGCTTGATTCCCACTTACTACCTCCATCATCACGGGGATATCTCCATCTCCTACGCAGATCAGGTTCATCATAAATTGCTTCAGGTCGGGTCGATGGTCGCGTGAATATCCATGTGTGATTTCGATACTCCCTTCTTCTTCCTTGCCATATTCCCCATGTACACAAAATGATGTTGAGTCTGCATGTCGTCCCGTTTCTACTGCGTAGCTCAGGCATTATGCTATATGCTTAGCTCCCATGAAAACGGACACACTCTTTTATCAACTCTTCCAAACATTCCATTCGCTCCTTTTTGAGCTGCTCGATCGCCCTTCTTCCGAAGCAGAAGGCTATCAATTTAGTTCTATCGAAATTAAAGAGAAAGCGTTTCGGACTGACGGCGTTTTCATTCCATCAACCGATGATAAACTGATTTACTTCGCAGAAGTTCAGTTTCAACTCAACGATGATTTTTACTTAGATTTTGAGGCAGAGATACGACTTTACCTCAAACAATATCGCCCCAAACAAGACTGGAAAGCCGTAGCCATATTTGCCCGATCCAATTGCGAACCAGAGCCTCCCAAACATTGTCAAGAAGCGATCGCTCTGGGGCGAATTGTGCGAGTCTATTTAGAAGACTGGTTAGAACAAGAAACGAATTCACTGGGCATTGCAATTATCCAGTTAATTTTATCCTCCGAGAAAATAGCCCCTAAAATGGCAAAAGCCCTAGCAGCTAAAGTCGAGCAAGAAACCGATGCAGATTTACAAGATCGGGTAGTAAAATTTATAGAGACTGTACTGGTATATAAATTCCCAAAATTAACTCGTACGGAGATTGAGAAAATGTTTACCCATAGCGATCTAAAGAAAACCCGTGTCTATCAAGAGGCACTTAAAGAAGGCGAGCAGCTAGGTGAGCAAAGAGGTTTGCAGCTAGGCAAACAAGAGGGTTTACAACTAGGTGAGCAAAGAGGTTTACAGAGACAAGTTGCGATGTTGCTGCGTATGCTAACTCGTAAATTTGGCAAGGTAGACCCTAAAGTAAAGACACGGATCTCTAAACTATCTGCGGTGCAGCTAGAAAATCTCGCAGAAGCAATTTTTGATTTTGAAACGATCGCTGACTTAAATGCTTGGTTAAAAACGCGATCGTAAGCTCAATGTCCTCAAACCTGCTTTTCGCATTAAAACTATTTTCGACCCTTGGCTGTGGCTTGATGGCTGGAGTTTTCTTTGCCTTTTCCACCTTTGTGATGAAAGCCCTAGCTCAGCTCCCACCACCACAGGGCATTGCCGCGATGCAATCGATCAATATCACGGTAATCAATCCGTTATTTATGGGGACATTTCTTGGAACGGGCTTGGCTTGCCTTTGTCTGATTATTTTCACATTACTAAACTGGCATCAACCCACTGCCGTCTACTTGCTTGCAAGTTGCTTGCTCTACTTGATCGGTACATTAGGCGTGACGATCGCCTGTAATGTGCCCTTGAATGATGTACTAGCGATCGCCAAACCAGAAAGTATTGAAGGGGCAAACCTGTGGTCTAGCTACCTTGCCAACTGGACTTTCTGGAATCACATTCGCACAGGAGCGGCATTTGCAGCAATGGCAGCGTTTGCGATCGCGCTTCGTTAACTTCAACCTCAGTCAATCGATTCACTTTCTTTTCTTGTTTGCTGGCGTTGCCAAGTTTGACGATAGATTAGCTCCAGTTCATTGCCTGCTTTTGTAAATAGTTGGACTTGCCCCGCATGAAAAGCCAAAAACAGGCGATGAAACCCCGAAGCAACAATTGCCACGAGCAAGCCTGAGGCTGTAGTAATTAGTGCTTCGCCAATTCCTTGAGCGATATTTCCTGTCTTAGCATTTGCGATCGCATCGCCCACTCTTAGAGAGCTAAATGAAATAATTAGACCCGTTACAGTACCTAAAAGCCCTAAGAGGGGAGCTAAAGTAATTGCAGCCTCTAGGAGCTTTTCACCCCGCATCATATTGCTAAGTTCATTATCAGCAGCACTTTCTAGCGCCAGTCGAAACAGATCGGGATCGGGATTTTCTAAAGCTAGAGGGGCGTACAAAAATCGACCGATTGGGGTTTTGTCAGCAGCTTTGGCATAATCGGCAGCGATCGCCAAATCTTGATGCGCCGTTGCTAAAATATGTTTAGTCGTTTTATCCTCATGTCTCAGCAGGCTTATCCAAAACACACATCGCTCTATAATGCCTGCAAAAGCAAAAATTGATAAAGCAGTTAAGGGCCACATGACTGGACCACCTAACCTAAATAGTTCCTCCATAAGAAATTCGTCCCTAGCCTAGCGCATCTATTTTATTCTGTTGCATACTGTAAAATCGTAAGTATTTTCATAACTGCTACAAAAGTCCAATTTTCTTATAAATATAAGTTATTTGCCCAGACCTATAGGTCAAACGCTAATTCACACTACTTATCGACAACTTTGGGGAACTGTAACTGATGAGGCAAGAAGAAGCTACCGTTGTGGAAGGTTATCAAACTGAACATTATTTGATAATCAACGACACAAAGGGAGAACACAAGGTTCCGCTAAGTGCCGCCTATTACTCATTAGGGCGATCGCCTGATTGTGATATTGTGCTGCATTCAAGTTTAGTATCTCGTCAACACGCAACGTTACTATATTTGCCTGTAAAACCTCCCCTGCTTAAATTATTTCGGATTGTTGATGGCAACATGGAGGGGCTGCGTAGTACAAATGGTATTCAAATTAACGGAAAGGCCTATACTTCCTATGTCTTAGTTCACGGTGATGAAATTGTTTTTAGTAGTAATACGAAGGCATATTATTGCATTGAACCCGAACCACCCTATAAAAAGGGTGACTATACAGAAATTATTGCCACCCTGACAGATCTGGCGAAAAGCTACAACTCTCAAAACCGATTTAGCGAAGCTGAAGAATTCCTATTACAGGTTATTGATATTAAAAGACAGGCAAATATTGAAGTTACGCTTGATGTTGCCGAAAGTTTGATCGATTTAGCTGCAATTTATTATTCGCAGCAACGATTTAATGAGTCTGAAACTATATTTTTAGAAGCCATAGAAATCAAGAGGAAACAGTTGGGTAACGATCACCTAGATGTAGCAACAAGTTTGATCGATTTAGCTGCAATTTACAACTCGCAAAACCGTTTCATGGATGCTGAGGTAGTGTTTTTGGAAGCACTTAAAATCAAGCAAAAATCTCTTGGTGCTGACCATCCTGATATCGCCGCAAGTTTAGTTGATTTAGCCGCTATATACTACGCCCAAAATCGTTATCCAGACATTATCAAGAGCTATAAGCAAGCCCTGAAAATCTATAAGCAAAGATTTGGGGACAATCATGCGAATACAATAGAGGTTCGCAAAAAATTAGCAAATATTCAGAATAAAAATTATCCTAAGTGGCTGTCATTAAATACCGTAATTGCTGCTAGCTTACTTATCCTCTCTGGTGCAATTCTTTACTCTATTTTTGCCCAAAATCAAAGCAACCTCCTATGCGTTAAAACAATTGATGGAAAAGAGCAGACTTTTCGCGGTGCTGAATGCCAAAACCTAACAAAATAGTTGCAAAATTAGTGATTTTGGTGTGTTAGTCCTTCAAGCTTTAAATCATTAGGAGTGGGGTTTTGTGGCGAGATTTGTAAATGCGATCGAACATCCAGTTGTTAAAGAAGTAAGGCTACAACTTGAAGAATTGAGTCCATTTGCCAAGCAACAGATCAAACTTGTAGAGGTGGTCGCATATTCGCTCAATCGCCTACCCACCATGTATGCCACTTCGCGACAAGGTTATTTCAACCAGCACGATCGTGCAATTACTGCCTTTGGCTCGCAAATCGTAGAAGTGGTGCGGCGAGGTTTTCAAATTGTGCAGACTGGCGATCCCCTGCATGACGTGACCCCATTACCTCAAAAGTTGCTGATGAATGAGGCTGGTACTTTGTATGCGCTACGCCAAATTTTTCGGAGAAGGCTATTACGCTGGAAAGACGTTCCGAATGCAGTTCGCGCTGCCATGGTAAGAGGGGGGAAAGTCAGTCATTTTGTTGAGGACGCTCAAGACACAGTCCTGCAAATAGCTCCCGTTCACGTACACAAGGATGTCAATAGTCATCCTGAAAAATCTTACAGACCGCGATCGCATCAGACTACGCAGGACATCAAATCCTATTTGCAACGTGCAAATCTAAAACCGTCTCAAAAGCCTAAAAATCTTGCCAATGAAATCCCTAACTCCCAAGAGAGCATTCTCGATGCCGTAGAATCTGACTGGGTAAAAGAAATCAGAGAGAAAGATTTATCAGTTATGGATGCTCAAGAGTTAGAATCCTATACCTTAAGAGCTGAGCTTGGTTATACCAACGTGATGGAGAACCTAGTAATCATGGGGATCCAAAAGATTGCTGCCACAGCCGATCTGGGGGAGGTGAATTTTGCAGAGGTGGCTGCCTATGCGCTCAATCGCCTGCCCCCCATGTATACGACCAGCGAACGGGGCTTTAAGCTTCTGAGCCAAAAAGGACTTGCCGAGGCGTCAAGAGAAATTTTGAGTAAGGTGCGCAATGGCATCCTAAAGGTTCATGAGTATGGCGATCGCCCACTATCCCCCATTCATTTCGATCGCTTTAATCAGGAATCAGAAGAAGCGATTATGGCGTTGAGAATTATTCTAAATCGTCAAGATATTACAATTGTGAATGTCGTAGATATCATTAAAAATTTGATCTCATAGTTTTTGGGTTGGTTTCACTTGTGGATGTTCATGGTTTTTTATAGGGCAGTCGAGACATTCTATGCAGTTTCAAGTATTTGTGATTGATGCTTTTACTCACCAAGCATTTCAAGGAAATCCAGCCGCTACAATACTTGTAGATGAATTTCCTGGCGAAGAAGTCATGTATAAAATCGCGGCGGAGATGAATCTCTCAGAAACGGCTTTTGCAGTTAAACTTAGCCCCAATCACTTCCATTTGCGTTGGTTTACACCTGCCATTGAAGTCAATCTCTGCGGTCATGCTACCCTCGCAATGTCTCACTATTTACGGGAGATTAAAGCGATCGATCCTCAATTTCCCTTAACGTTCCAAACCTTAAGTGGAATATTAAAGGTGACTTTTGAAGACAATCTCATTTGCATGGAATTTCCTGCTGCCTATCCTGTGCCATGTTCGGCGAGATCGCTGGCTATCCTCCCTGAAATTCTTGGGGAGCATTCCTTTCAATGCCTGGGACAGACCGACCAGTACATTACAGTAGTGCTGAATTCTGAAGCTGAAGTGGCAGCGTTTGAGCCTGACTTGTCTCCGATCGCACAGCTAGATGGATTTGGTTTTATCATTACCGCGATCGCGGATGCAGATCGCCCCTATGACTTTGTTTCTCGCTTTTTTGCCCCCAAAGCAGGAATTAACGAGGATCCAGTCACTGGTTCCGCCCATTGCACACTCACACCTTACTGGTCAAAGCAACTAGGTAAATCCACCCTAAAAGCCAAGCAGCTATCAAAACGCAGTGGAGATTTGGAAGTAGTGAATTTAGGCGATCGCGTTTTGCTTAAAGGAGAGGCAGTTACTGTGATGCAGGGCTATTTGACGATTTGAGAATTGAGTCTAGAGAACTTTAGCTGGAGGGCTGTAAATGTCTGAGATTCGGGTTGGAATTTTGCATTCTTTAACTGGCACGATGGCAAGCAGTGAGACCCCTCTCAAAGATGCAGCATTAATGGCGATCGCAGAGATCAATCAAGCTGGAGGGGTATTAGGAAAGATTGTCCGACCGATTGTTGAAGATGCAGCTTCAGAGTCGCAAAAATTTGCCAGCAAAGCCCTCAAATTGATTGAAGTCGATCGCGTTGTGACCCTATTTGGCTGTTGGACATCGGCAAGTCGTAAATCTGTCATCCCAATTTTAGAGGCTCACAATACCTTGCTCTGGTATCCACTCCAGTACGAGGGTTTAGAATGCTCCAAACAGGTTTTCTATACGGGTCTATGTCCAAATCAACAAGTAGAACCTGCCGTACAGTGGCTTTTAGAGCATATTGGCAAGCGTTTCTATTTGATTGGTTCTGACTATGTATTTCCGCGAACAGTCAATAAAATCATTAAAGCTCAACTCAAGCAACAGGGAGGGGCGCTCGTTGGCGAAGCCTATAAACCCCTTGGCAATATTGAGTTTGCATCGATTATCTCTGAGATCGAAAACGTAAAGCCCGATCTAGTCTTCAGTACGATCAATGGGGATAGCAATCGTGCATTTTACGCCCAATACCAGCAGGCAGGTATCTCTGCCTCTGAAATTCCCATTATGGCAGTTAGCGTGGCAGAAGTGGAACTGCAAAATTTAGCAACCTCTGCGTTCGGGCATTATGCCAGTTGGAGCTATTTCCAAAGTTTAGATACAGAAGCAAATCAAGCCTTTGTCAAGAATTTTCAGGCAAGATATGGCGATCGCTATCCCACCAGCGATCCGATTGAAGCAGCCTATACACAGGTTTATCTCTGGAAGCAAGCGGTAGAAGCGGCTCAGTCCTTTGAGAGCGATCGGGTGAGAAATGCAGCCTACGGACAAACCTTTGCATCTCCTAGCGGTGCGATCGCCATGGAGTCCAATCATCACGTTCGCAAGTCCTGTAGAATTGGCAAAATCAAAGCTGACGGTCAGTTTCAGATTGTATATACGAGCGATACTCCGATTCAGCCCTTACCTTGGATGGGTGTCGAACAATTCACGCAAAACGCTAGATGGAAAGATAGTCTTGGGGAAGATTCCAAAAACAAAGATTTGTCCAATCGAGGAGATTGGAATCCAGATGCGGTTATCGACTTGCTAGCTGAAGTGCCTCAGAGCATCGATTACATCTGTCAGTTAGAGCAAACATCGAACCAACTTAAAAAAACCTTGAGCCAATTGCAAAGGGAAATCCACGAGCGCATTCAATCTCAAGAAGCGCTTTATAAAGCCAATCAAGAAATCAGCGCGCTGAATGCCATGCTCAAAACTGAAAATCTGCGTATGAATGCCGAATTGGCAGTAACTCGCCAATTACAGAAAATGATTTTGCCAACGGATGAAGAACTAAAAAATATTGAAGGCTTGGATATTGCTGGCTTTATGGAACCAGCTTCTGAAGTGGGTGGCGACTACTATGATGTGCTGCAACTGAATGGCAGGGTAAAGATTGGCATTGGCGATGTTACAGGGCATGGCTTAGAAAGCAATGTTCTGATGATTATGGTACAGACATCCGTGCGAACGTTACTTGCCATGCAAGAGAATCTCGATCATGTCAAGTTTCTCGTCAATCTCAACCGTGCCATCTTTGACAACGTGCAGCGCATGAAATCTGATAAGAATTTAACGCTATCTATCCTAGATTATGAAGCGGGTAACCTCTATCTTAGCGGTCAGCATGAAGAGATGATTGTTGTGCGCCAAGGCGGCATCTTAGAGAGAATTGACACCGTTGATTTAGGATTCCCCATTGGTCTAGAATCGAATATTACAGATTTTGTGAATCAGACCCACATTCGATTAAATTCGGGTGATGTTGTGGTGCTCTATACCGATGGCATTACCGAAGCTGAAAACATTCAAAACGAACGCTATGGCATAGAACGTCTTTGCGAAGTAGTTCGTTTAAATTACGTGTTGTCATCTACAGAAATCTGTCAAGTGATTGTTGATGACATCCGTTCCTATATTGGCAAACAGAAAGTCTATGATGATATTACGTTGCTCGTTCTTAAGCAAAAGTAGATAAGAGCAAAAGTAAATAAGCTGGGTTGATTGTCGTTCTACTTTTGCACGATCGCTTTGGTAGAGGTTATGACATCCAGATTAGAACTAGCATGGGATGGAGCCATTTTGCTGGAGGGAATCACGAGAGGCAAGACAATGGTTAACAGCGCGATCGCGACAATATTGATTACAAAAGACTGACCAAATTGGGAGCTGGGGATGTTTTCGTCTTTGTTGTATTCGGGTGACATCGATTTATCTCCTTTCTTTCTCTATAAGTTTAATCATCACATCTGTTTCAGATTAGACCTGTGATGCTAGTTGCTTGTTCCTTGTGATATTAATGGCCAGTTCTCTGTGATCTTTATCACGACTCAAATAAACCTATTGCTAAAAATCTCGCTAAGGTTAACATAACGCTAGAGAAGTTGCCGTAATCATTCATATAGTATTTACAAATTGGCCAGGCTTGCTAAGATTTCACTTAGACAATACGAACACAGATTGCGGAAAAAATTAAAACCAATGACCAATGCCGAAACTCTTCCTATGCTTGCGATCGCTCCAGCTCAACTACTGCGAGGGCAGGGGATTTTGTCTCAGTTAGCCGAGCATCTCCTCTCTTTAAGCGAACAAGTGGGGAAGCAAGGGGGAAAGAAAGCTTTGGTTGTTTCTGGTGCAGCAGCAAAATCCGCGTTTGAAGCCAAACTCGATACCTCAACCTTAGAAGCAGCTGAGATTCAACTGATCTATGCCCCAACCATTAAAGGTTGTACTGAAGCAAGTCTAGCTACTCTACACCATGCGATCGCTACGCATCAGCCTGATGTGATTTTGGGCGTAGGGGGTGGCAAAGTGTTAGATACGGCGAAATTGATTGCCTATCAATCTAAATTGCCCATTGTTACGATTCCAACGACGGCTGCTACCTGTGCGGCTTGGACGGCTTTAAGCAATGTTTACACCCCAGCGGGTGCTTTTGATTACGATGTCTCCCTGCCACGATGCCCCAACATGATGTTGGTAGATTACGACCTAATCGCTACAGCGCCACAGCGCACTCTGGTGGCTGGCATTGGGGATGCGATCGCCAAGTGGTACGAGGCTTCGGTCAGTAGTGGGCATAGCGATCGCACCTTGGTGATTGCGGCTGTGCAAGAAGCAAGAATTTTACGGGATATCTTGCTACAAAAATCCGAAGAAGCGATACAAAATCCCCAGAGCGCTGTTTGGCAAGAGGTTGTCGATGCTACGGTTTGTCTGGCAGGTGCGATCGGTGGTTTGGGTGGGGCTAATTGCCGAACGGTGGCGGCTCACGCTATCCATAATGGGCTGACGCATTTGCCCCAAGCCTATGGCACGCTTCATGGCGAAAAAGTTGCCTATGGGATTTTGGTGCAGTTACGGCTGGAAGAATTTCAAGGTAATGCACTTGCAGCAACGTCAAGACAGCAATTGCTCAAGTTTTACGATCGGATAGGTTTGCCTAAAACCCTATCTGACTTGGGTTTAAAAGATGTTACCTTGGCAGAATTGGAAACCGTCGCGGCAATTACCTGTCAACCCAACTCTGACATTCATCGGATGCCTTTTGAGGTTGTACCCGATCGGGTTTTAGCAGCAATGGTGTCTACAACCTGTCCTGTTGGGATAACAGTCCAATGATTGGTTGGGACTGAAGAACAAAAGTGGAATGGATTTAACTGATGTTTTTCTTTTAATCAAATCAATTGGACGACGGCTTGGCTTTCGGTAAGAAGTTCGTTAGTGAGCAGATCCTCGACCGTGATTCTCAAGGTACGTTGACTGTCTACGGTAAAGAGAACCTTGATCCGATCGCTGCCAGGTTTGCCTAGAGGATTGAGAAGCGCAATCGTGCGACTCTCGGGGCGATCGTTGAGCGGCTGCACGGAAACTTGATTTTTATCGAGCGTACGGGTTACCAAGCGATCGCTGTCAAAATAAACCTCAATATTGGTTTCGCCCAGTTCGCCAATTACCAGCTCAATACTGGGCTGATCGGGCATGGAAGCCCCTAGGATCAGTTCCACAGGTTTGGGGAGGGGATAGGATTGACCTGCCTTGACGATTGTATGCCAGTTGTGACGCTTGTAGCGTTTGTCCCAGTAGCGCACCCCATAGCTGTGATAGAGAAAATCTTGTACTTCCCAACCCTGAGAAATTGCACCGTGGGCGATCGCCTCAAAGGGTTTGTCAGCTTTAACTTTTTCGGCTGGGAAATGCTTTAACGTCCAATCTCGCACGGCAGGGATCTGAGCCGTGCCTCCTACGAGAAGTACGGCATCGATATTCTCTAATTCTAGATTCTGCCGCATTGCTTGCTGGCGAATTTGCTCTAGAGCAGCATCGAGGTTGGCAAAAAATTGATGTTGTTCGAGAATTTGATTAAATTGAGCGCGATCGAGCTGTAGCTCGTAGCTGTTAAAGGTTTCATCATCAAAAAGAACTTCGTTGGCTTGCTCGGAGCTAGAAAGCTCGATCTTAATCTTCTCCGCCAAGCGCGTCACGAGGGAATTCTTAACTACGGCTTGGGTTGCATGGAAGTAATCGACTAACCAGTTGTCGATATCCATACCGCCGAGGGTTTGTCCCACCTTGGCAAGTACCTTTGCAGTTTGGGCTTTGGATTGGGTATTTGCCAAAGCGTTAACTGGAGAGCTTCCCCATTTGAGCAAAAATCCGAGGGGAGATTTCTGTTTGCTTGCAGGCGAATTCTCTGCACTTTGGGATAGCAGTTGGGGAAGTGTGAGTCGCACGAGCGACAAATCGAGGGTTCCGCCACCAAAATCGATTACCAAAAGGGTTTCATCGCCACGGGTGATGCCGTAGCCCAGTGCCGCTGCGGTAGGCTCATCCAGCAGGCGTACTTGCTTGACTTCTAACCGTTCGCAAATGCCGCCCAGCCATTGACGATAGGGTTCAAAACTATCGACGGGAACCGTAAAGACGATCGACTCGACATCGGGAAGCTGAGCGATCGCACGAAGTAAAAACCACTCGCCAACTTGCTCGAAGGTCACCTCTCGTCCATCTAACTCAGGCACAAACACAGGCGCTGGATTGCCGATCGCGCGTTTAAAGCTGCGGAAAAATCGCGGTTCACCCTTAGTGAGTTTGATATCTAAGCCGCGATCGCGGACTTCCTGCCCCACAAGGACTTGCGAGGTCTGGGCATCCTGTACGTAGACCAAACTTGGAATCAAGGATGGATTCCCAAACACCAGCGAACTTAAGCCTGCCAGCTTGACGGTTTCCACTGCACTACGTTTAGAGCCATCCTCTGAGAAATCGCCAATCCTTGCTATAACAGTATTGCTCGTACCAAAATCGATCGCATAGTGCATGGTTTCAGTCAGTTTAGATAAAAAACAAAGTGGAAAATTTCTAAAAACTTTCAATACCACTTATTAAGCTTAAAGCTAATCTTAAAGCATGGCGCTAATTCTCGGATCGAGTCTTCCATCTAGACGATTTTGATTGAGATTCGGAGGAAATTCTTGCATTGTAGATAACGTCAGTTCGGGATGAGAAAACCTGAAACGCTATACATCCCAAGGATCCCCCCCAGCCCCCCTTAAAAAAAGGGGGGAGAACTCACTTGTGCCCCTTTTTCAAGGGGGATGCCCGATAGGGCAGGGGGATCACCCCCCTCGGTTCCAGCAAGTTGGCTTGCTTTGTTCTGCCTTGACCCGAACTCAGGTTAGATAGCTGTCGTTCGAGCGCATCTAAGGTAAATCATGTAGATTTCTCGGCACATGTTTAGTGGGTTACAGTCACTTTGAGCGCTCTTAGTCATGACGTGCAACGTCAGTCAACTAAGGGGCTTAGCGAATTACTAGATCGTAGATGGGGCGATTTGTCAGGCAGAGCCAATGACAAGTAAATAGATTGGGTTCTTGGACGCCCACAGAAGCGATCGCAGGCTCATCAGGAAATGGAATTAAGCGATCGAATAGAACTTCAGCATCTTCTAGAGCATTTAGAGAAGATAGAGAAAACTGCATCAAATAGACTGAGGGTGTTGCTTTTAAATGACTGAGTAACCTGTAACCGAGATCGTATAACGGCTGTCTGAGCTTATCTGGTAGGTGGAATGGTTGCTGGTATTTCCCATCAGGCTGTTGTGTAATCACCTCAGCATAGAGGGGTCCTCTAGCTGTCCAAACGATCGGGAGCCAAAAGTTCCCATCAGCCGCACCCACAGCCAAATGTTTGTGAACCCAAGCACGTAAATCTTCAATATTGTCACAAGCCGTAATTAAATCCATCACACCTAAAAATTGGCATCAAAAAGAAAAGGGTGAAAAAGAAAAGGGTGAAGGAGTTACCCACACCCAAGAGACTGATTTTTTGACCGATCTACTTAACCAAAGACAGGTAGGGCAGGAGAACCTATCTGAACTCTGGGAAGTTCTAAGCGTTGAGGTCGAACACGATTCGCCAAACGGAAACTCAAGCTTTGTAGCTCAATATGCAACTGACGATTTTCTTTTTGGAGTGCCTCCACCTTTTGCTTAATGGGAACCATACGCTCCGCAAACTTATTGCGATAGACATTAGGCAACTCTTGTACCACCTGTTCTAGCATCTTGGTGCGATCGCTGAGCTCTTGAACTGACTGGCGTAGCTCAATGATTTCGCGATCGCGATCCATGAGCTGACCATGCGCTACGAATAATTGATCTTCGACACTTGCGAGCTTATTTGTCAGAATTCTTACATTCTCAGCATGCTGCTCAGACATTTCCTGACTAGGGATAAAGGCAGAATTTCCCTTCACTAGTCTGAATAGTTCTTCGGACAATTGCTGAACTAACAAGTCTCGTTGCTCTAACTCTTTCTTGAGTTGACCGATTTCTTCCCGTGATTCTTCAATCGTCTTCATACTTGATCACTGATAGTCTGATTTAGGTAAAGGTTTATACCATAAAACTGCCAAACTGGCAATTTTTTAAAAGCGGTGTTTTTAGTAATTCCTTGTACATCCCCCTATGGCGCCTCAAGTGTACGCTCATTTCCTGAAAACCTGATGGGGACTCCTCTTCCCCAAGATATATGACTATCGTCATGCCCACAGATGACTTTTGTTACTGGTTACCTTGATTTTTTTTCGCTAATCTACTTACAACTACATTTCAACACCTTATAACTGGCGGGTTTAACCCCGCTTTTTTTTTGCGAATTTATATGCTTGGCACAAATAAGGATTAATATGTCAATAAATAAGGTGTAATATTCTTATTTTCGTGAACTAGTCACGCAATTTTAGCTCTTGAGTGAAAAAATATGCTTGTAGACTTCACTGTAGAGAACTTCCGCTCGATCAAGGGTGCAGAAACACTCAGCGCAGTAGCACAAAAAAAGAAAGCGAACCTTACTAGTAATGGCGAAGGTCGGCGGCGGGTTAAGTCGGATGATGAAATTGCTCTGCCCTATCACGTTGAGGGCTGGGATTTGGATATTTTGCCAGTTCTTGCGATCTTTGGTGCTAATGCTTCTGGCAAAAGTAATATTGTGGTAGCTCTCGATTACTTGCTTACATTCATGCGCTTCGGAAATTCAGAAAATGACTCACATCACAATCGGCTTATCCCTTTTAGACTAGATAAACTCAGCGCAGAGAGCCCAACTCGGTTTGAGTTACGCACAGTTTTTAATGGAACTATCTACACTTACCATCTGGAACTTGATCGTACACGTATTCTCTCTGAAAAACTTGATTATGCTCAGGCATCTTCAAAACGAGATCGTTGTCTGTTTCATCGTGTTTGGAATCAAGATCTTAAAAAATTTGACTGGAAAAATGGTCGTGATTTTAAGGGTTCTCATACTCAACTCGAAACATCCGTAAACAATCAAGAGCCGTTTATGAGTTTACTTATGAGACTGGAGGTTAAAATTATTGAACCTTTGTCTAATTGGTTAAATGTTCGTTCCATAGGAACTAGTTTAGGATATCAAGATGAATTATTTGATCGTTGGCTATTCAGTAGGTTGGCTCATAAATATCCTGAGTTTATCAGCAAGAAGGCTTCAGAACTTCTATGTAAATTTGATACTGGTATATCGGGTTTTGAAATCAAAAAGTCTGAAGATAATAAAGACGATTATCAGATTTATGCTATACATCATACAAAAGATGGGGACATTCACTGGCCATTTGAGGAGGAGTCAATGGGAACTCAGAGGCTCTTTGGAATTGCTCACCGCATACATCAGGCATTTTCAGCAGATAGTTTAGTAATTATTGATGAGCTAGGCTCTAATGTTCATCCTAATGTTACTCGTGCAATTGTTCGTCTTTTCCAAAATCCCAAAACGAACCCAAATCGTTCGCAACTAATTTTTACTAGCCACGACAACACAATACAAAAGAATAACCTATTGCGGCGCGATCAGATTTGGTTTACACAAAAGCGCTCCGATCAAAGTACTGAGCTATATTCGCTGAGTGACTTTAAAGTGCGTAACGACCTCGCTATAGAAAAAGCATATTTGGATGGGCGATTTGGGGCTGTTCCATTCATCCCTGAGGATGAAGAGTTAATTTAAAAAAAAGAGGAATAATAATGGGGAAGCCCTTCAAAAGGAATCCACTTAAGAAACCAGTTGGGAATAAGATCCTAATTGCTTGTGAAGGTGAGAATACAGAAATTATTTACTTCAAAGCCATTCGTCAAAAGCTACGATTACCAAGAGAACAAATTATCGTAATTTCTCCTGAAGGAACCGATCCACTGACAATTGTTAATGAAGCAATTGCTGAGAGGGATGAGCTTAAATACAATAGAGCGTGGGAAAAGGATGATTCTGCTTGGGCAGTTTTTGATGGCGACGAACATATTGATAACAATTATTCAAGATGGTGCGAAGCTCTTCTAAAAGCAGAAAGAAATAAAATCAATCTTGCTATTTCTAATCCTTCTATTGAATTCTGGTTTCTAATTCATTGATCACTATGCTAATATTCACCGAGATCGTGCTAATGCATTACTAAAAAAGCAGATAAATAATTACGATAAATCTACTTGTTACTACCCAGATCCGCTAGAACCGCTTACTCCAGATGCTATTAGACGTGCTGAGCAACTTGCAACTCAGTTGCGAAATAACAATCTCCCAGAATATGCAAATCCTTGCTGCACTGGGATTGCAAAGTTGGTACAAAGTCTCCTGAATTCCAAAAAAACTTAAAATATCACAAACATCTTAAGCAAGATGCTTGCTGCTGCTAAATTTAACACGTCGGTTTAAGGGTTTCAGGCTGAAAAAATTGCTTTCTCTAATTGTTGGAGTGCATCTTCTAGGTTTTCATTGATGATAATTGGGTCGAACTCTGGGGCTGCGGCAACTTCTTTCCTAGCATGTTCCAATCGCTTGGCGATCGCTTCATCACTATCTGTACTTCGTTGGCGCAATCTTTGCTCTAGCACTTCCATCGATGGCGGTGCGATAAAGATACGCTTGGCACTGGGAAAGGTTTGAGCGACTTGTCTTGCTCCTTCGAGTTCTATCTCTAAAAGAACAATTTGACCGAGTGCAATCCAATCTTCTATGGCTCGACGGGGCGTGCCATAGAGATTGCCCGCATATTCCGCCCATTCTAAAAACTCGCCCTCTGCCCGACTTTGTTCGAACTTTTGACGCGTCCAAAAGAAATATTCTCTGCCATCGACTTCGCCAGCACGGGGCTGGCGAGTAGTTACGGAAATCGAGAATAGGATTTTGCCTTGATGGCGATCGCAAAGGATTTGCAAGAGCGTCCCCTTTCCAACCCCACTAGGGCCTGTGACTACAATTAGTTGACCTGTACTGAGCAAATCTACCTGCCTATATACAATCTTTGTCGTTGCGCGTAATTAAAACCAAGATTGGAGTGAGAACTGCCCCGTACGCAAGCAATTCTCTGTATTTTGGAATTTATTACTACTTATGCATTTCACTCCGCCAGACTCTCTTTACTGACCACAAATCGATTTGCCACAGTTTCAGGTTGAATAGCCGATAAAATCACATGACTTGAGTCTGTAATAATTACAGCTCTAGTACGACGACCATAGGTGGCATCAACCAATTGTCCGCGTTCGCGCGCATCACTAATGATACGTTTAATCGGGGCTGACTCGGGGCTAACGATCGCCACAACGCGTCCAGCCGCAACAATATTGCCAAAGCCGATGTTGATGAGCTTAATATCCATAGTTTAATTAATTAATAGCGTGATGAAATTGGTTAGGCTCATCTTCATGGAAATATAGACCCTATTCTATACTGATTCCATTGCGCCTAATCGTGTCAAATCTGCTTCCGATCTTGTTTCGGAAGTCATGTCAATTTTTGAAAGCCTGCCTTAAACCCCTAAGGAGATCTAGCATGACATAGTTCTTTATCTCCCCCGTATACTATTTATACCCCGATCTTTCGCAATAGCGATCGTCTTTTCCGCCGAATTTTGCGATCTCTCTCTTTAATTCGACCGAATTTGCCCCACACTCCGTCTTTAGAGAGAAAATTTTAGTCTGACCAACACAAAATTAACCATTTCGGTTAAAGTATTAAAATAAAGTCATAATGAGTATGACTTATAGAATTAAGTATTCGTTTAGTGAATCAGGATAGTAAGCAAATGGTCGAAAATGTTGTCATTATTGGTTCTGGACCTGCGGGATACACCGCTGCCATCTATGCTGGACGTGCTAACCTCAAGCCCTTTGTATTTGAGGGCTTTCAAGCAGGAGGTCTGCCCGGCGGTCAGCTCATGACCACCACCGAAGTGGAGAACTTCCCAGGCTTTCCTACGGGCGTGATGGGGCCAGCACTGATGGGCTTACTCAAAGCCCAAGCCGAAAACTGTGGCGCCGAACTTCACACAGAAGATGTTACCTACGTCGATTTAAGTCAACGTCCTTTTATCGTGCGTTCTGAGAGTCAAGAAGTACAAGCGCATAGCATCATTATCGCCACTGGGGCAACCGCAAAGCGATTGCATCTTCCTAGTGAAGCCGAGTTTTGGAATAAGGGCATTTCGGCTTGTGCGATTTGCGACGGTGCGATTCCCATGTTTAAAGGTGTGGAACTTGCCGTTGTCGGTGGTGGCGATACGGCAGCAGAGGAAGCTATATTCTTGACCAAGTATGGATCTAAGATTCATCTATTGGTGCGAAGCGATCGCATGCGGGCGAGCAAGGTCATGCAAGATCGGGTTTTAGCCCATCCCAAAATCGAAGTGCATTGGAATACCGAACCCCTTGATGTCTATGGCAGTGAAACGATTAAGGGCATAAAACTGCGGAATACAGCGACAAAACAAGAAAGCGATTTACCCGTTGGTGGCTTGTTCTACGCGATCGGACATAAGCCCAATACCGATTTGTTTGCGGGACAACTCGAACTCGATGCCACGGGTTACATTATCACCCAAGGTAAATCGACAAAAACCAGTGTAGAAGGGGTCTATGCCTGCGGAGACGTACAAGACCACGAATACCGACAAGCAATTACTGCTGCAGGTAGCGGTTGCATGGCAGCTTTGGAAGCAGAGCGATGGCTATCCGTACAGGGTTATGGCGAAGAGTTCCATGCCTCAGCAGAGCCTCCCGTAAAAGAAGCGGACAAAGCGACCGAGGAAACTCCAGATGTCGTGTTTACGGGTGACATTACGGATACGCAAACCTATTATCAAGGAAGTATTGCCCTGCGGAAGCTCTACCATGACACTGAAAAGCTGATTATGGTGAAGTACACGTCAGCCCATTGCGGCCCTTGCCATGTGATGAAGCCAATGCTCAAAAAAGTAACGGATGAGTTTCTCGGTCAGATCTGCGTCGTCGATATTGATATCGAGGTCGATCCAGAGATTGCTGAAGCTGCGGGAGTAATTGGTACGCCGACAATTCAGTTTTTTAAGCGCAAAGATAAACTGGGTGAGATGCGCGGCGTGAAGCAAAAGAGTGAATTTCGCACTGCGATCGCGCAATATCTCAATGTCTAAGAGCATATTTGAGAATTACATACAAATGAATTTTGCGATAAGCTTAAGTTTTTTGCCCCCTAAATCCCCCAATTCTGGGGGACTTTAATCTGATTTCCCCCAGAATTGGGGGGCTAGGGGGGCAGAAGCCTAACTTCTCAAACACGCTCTAATGCCGATCCTTGAAATCTTAGGGTAGGAGTATTAGGGAGCCTCCCGTATACTTAAGCGATCGTCAGGTTGTCTGAGGTCTCTGCAAACATAGGATGGATTGACTTAAGGTTTTTAAGGTTTTTATGGATGTCTCTACCCTGATCCAAGTTCTCGTGATCCTTTTGCTGGTTGCGACGGGTGTGGCTCTTGTGTCTCGATGGTTGAGAGTGCCCTATGTTGCAGGTTTAGTAGTGGCAGGACTTGCCATTACGGAACTTTTACCCCAAAAGATTGGGCTGAATGACGCCTTGATCTTAAATCTGTTTCTACCCATTCTGGTATTTGAAGCAGCGATTAATACGGACATTCGGCGCTTGCGGAGTACCCTGAAGCCGATCGCACTCTTAGTGGGTCCTGGGGTAATTTTGTCCTCGGGAATTACGGCGGTTTTGCTGCAATGGACGCTGGGATTGCCCTGGATTTCTGCCCTGCTGGTGGGGGTGATTTTAGCAATTACCGATACGGTCTCCGTGATTGCCGTGTTTAAGGAGGTTCCCGTTCCTTCGCGCCTCTCGACGATTGTAGAAGGCGAAAGTCTATTTAACGATGGGGTTGCCCTCGTTCTATTTAGCTTAATTCTGAAGATTCACGATACGGGAACCTTGACGTTTGCGGAAGGGCTGCAAGATTTTTTGCTGGTGATTGTAGGTGGGACGCTCGTGGGGCTGGCTTTAGGCTACTTGAGTGCAGGTCTATTTGTCCGCTCAGAGGAATCCTTTAGCAGTATTTTGCTGACGGTTGCCGTTGCGCTTGGGGCTTTTCAACTGGCTCATCTGTTGCATGTGTCAGGGGTTGTGGCAGTGGTCGTAGCAGGGCTTCTGGTGGGGACGATGGGGCTAACCAGTCATGTCTCTGCTTCAATCCGTTTAACACTGTTAAGTTTTTGGGAATCCGCAGGTTTTATCGTCAATAGCTTCATTTTTTTGCTGATTGGGCTAGAAGTGAACTTGGCAACGCTTTGGCGATCGCTGCCTGCGGTTTTGCTGGCAATTTTTGCCTACCAAGTCGGACGTTTGCTCTCGGTCTACCCACTACTGGCGATCGCGCGATGGATCGATCGCCCCATTCCCCTGACTTGGCAACATGTCTTATTTTTAGGAAATATCAAAGGGTCGCTCTCGATGGCACTTGCCCTCAGTATTCCCACAACGATCGCTGGGCGCGAACAACTGATTGCGATTGTGTTTGGGACAGTGCTCCTATCCTTATTGGGACAGGGCGTTAGTTTGCCTTGGTTGGTCAAGCGCTTATCGCTGATGCCCTTTTCGCAGGGGCAAAAACAATTAGAGGAACTGCAAGCCCAGTTGATCGCATCCAAGGCAGCTCAGGATGAACTCGATAGCCTCCTGCGATCGGGGATTTTGGCAAAGTCTGTCTATGAAGAGATGCGCGCTGCCTATCAGGTCAAAGTTGCAGCGGCAGAAAAGGGATTGCGCGAAATTTTTAGTCGTTCGCCTCAAGCAAGCGATCGCAGCACTGGCGAACAAACCAAACTGGATGCCGTGCGTCGTCGCCTACTATTGGCAGAAAAAGGAGCGCTCACCGAGGTACAACGCAAAGGTTTACTGTCTCAAGATATCGTTCAAAAACGCTTGCAGGCTTTGGACGAGCAGCTATTAAAACTGGGCGATGAGTAAATGTTTAGCTTTCTTCTGTGCCAATAAAGTTAATGACTTGATGCAATAGTTCTGGTTTGGTGACAATGAGCACGGTTGCGTTAGCCTCTAAAATCGTACTTCCATTCGGAACGAAGAGATCTTCGTGAGGATGAGCCTGATAGCCAATAATCAAAGAACCTGTGGGAAAACGCCGATCTTGAGCAATATCGGCAATCGTACGTCCAACTACATTGGCGTTTTGTCCAACGGGAAGTTTGAGCACCTCAATTTGACCCTGCTCAAAATGCATCATCGATTCGACCTGTGGATATTCGATCGCGTTGACCATCGTCGCCACGGATAATTCCACCGTACTGATGATATGGTTCGCACCTACAAGACGTAAAGGTTCCAAAAAGTCTGAGTGACGCATGCGCGAGACGATGTGTTTCACCCCATAGTGCTTGGCAAGTGTGACCATCGCTAGATTGAGCGCATCGTGGCGGAGTACAGCCGCAACTGAATTCGCTTTACGAATCCCTGCCTCTAGTAAAACTTCTGTACTTACGGCACTTCCTTCAAATGCCATTGCACCTACTTGCTCTCGCACGTAGCGACAGGCAGTGGGGTCAAGATCGATCACGGCAACCGTATGACCTAGTTCGACCAGCTTTTGTGCCAAACTCAGTCCGACTAAACCTGCTCCACCAATTAAGATATACATCGCTCTTCTCTACTCATCCCATTTTCAATGGTTAACATATCCCGATTGCGATCGCTCAAACCATAACACCCTAAACGCAAACATCATAAAAGCAAACCGATCGCTTTAAGTTGGCCGCAAGCAATTATCTCCACGGACATTTTTCTCAAACAGCGATCGATTGTAGAATGTAATGATCAAACGTAGGTTTCTGAGAGGGCAAGTCTTTGACTCTACAACCTTTAGCAAGAAGTTAAACAAAGATTGAAAAAGCTAGAGGAGCTACAGTAATGCCACACTACAGCATGATTATTATCTGGTCAGAAGAAGATAACTGCTATCTCGTCCATCTGCCCGACTTTCCATTTCAGAAGTTTCATACTCATGGGGATACTTACCAGGAAGCGGCAAAACACGGACAAGAGGTAATTGATAGTTACTTTGAGATCTATCGCGAACAAGGCAAACCTTTGCCACAGCCAAATGTGACGTTTTTAGATTTGTGCATGGGATGAGAATGTATAATTGTAATGAAAACTCAAAGTATTGCGATTTTGGTATTAAGATATTTCCAAATTCCACCTCTGTATATAGTTCCCTAAATGCTTGTAACTAGTAAAGAATATATTGAAGTGATTGCAGATGTGCGAGGTGGAAAACCTTGTGTCACTGGCACGAGAATTGCAATTGAGGATGTTGCTTTGATGCACCTCAAGATGAATTATTCGTTAGCAGAAATTGCTGGGAAGTACGATCTCAAGATTGCTTCAGTTTATGCCGCGATCTCTTATTATTTCGACCATCGCGAAGAAATCGATCGGCGATCGCAAAAGGAAGAATTATTGGTTATTGGTTTACAAAAATCCTATCCATCTCAGATCGAAGAGAGACTGAAGGTACTCAGAGGTTACTAAGATTCTCGCTAAAATTGTTATAGCTTTGAAATTTCTGACAAAGGAAGAACTATTAAGATGAACCTAAACACCATCCAACAGGAGATCTCTGAACTCCCACTCGAAGCACAACAAGTTATCTTTGACCTAGTAAGCATTCTCAAAAATCGTTACTTACATGACCAGAAAAAAAAGCTGGAAAGTAAGAGCCAAAACTGGTCGGATTTTATCGGTTGCATGGAAGCTGAGCCAGATCTATCACGAAATTACAAAACGTACTTGAGTAAGGAACTCGAGCGAAAATATGATAATCGTTGACACAGGTTTTTGGCTTGCCCTTGCGAATAGAAAGGATACGGCTCACCAACTTGCAACAAAATTATTTCTGAGCTTAGAGAAAGAAGAATTTATTACAACTTGGTGCGTAGTCACTGAAACCTGCTATCTAATGCAAAAAAGAGTTGGAATAGATGCCCCTAATTCTTTTATTCGTAAAATTTCATTGGGATACCTAAAGGTATTCGATCTTAGCTCAAATCATTGTCTGCGTATCGAAGAGCTCATGCTGAAATACAAAGACTTGCCAATGGATTTAGCCGATGCATCTTTAGTTATTTTAGCTGAAGAACTAGGACATGGTCGGATTCTCTCCGTTGATTATCGAGATTTCAACACCTATCGCTGGAAAAATACAGAACCATTCCAAAATCTATTTCAGTAGCAAAAGCGATCGCGCCAATAATACCGCCAATCACCTGTAGGGGTTTTGCATGTCTTGAAATTGTCCCTGCTTTTCAAGGTTTTGGGCAAAGCATTCCCATTTGACGATCTCGGTGAAATGCGTAAATAACTGCGGGAATGCCTCGCCCCTACGGGAATCATATTTGTTTCGCATTTTTGCGAGAAACATGTAAAATTGTGACGTACTTCAAAGGTGTTGTTATGGCTGCAAGAATCTACGCGATCGCGTTTGTTCTCGCATCTGGATTTTTTGGGTTGCTGTCTGATTTACCCCCTGCGGCGGCACGCATCCTGCAAGGAATCGCCCAAACCACAACGCTACAAACTCAAACCTCAAAGAGCAAACCGATCGCTTTAACTTTGCAGCAACCAATTGCCAGAGAATTAAAGGGGGGTGAAACTCATAGCTATGTGGTGAGTCTGAAAGCTGGTCAATTTTTTCAGGCGATCGCCGAGCAGCAGGGAATCGATTTGGTGATTTTGCTCTATAGCCCAAGTGGAAAGTTAATTGCGAGGTCGGATAGTCCTAACGGTCGCTTGGGCTTGGAGGTGATGTCGGTAATTGCGGAGAGTGATGGTAGTTATCGATTAGAGATTAGTTCTCTTGATGGCAAGGCTGCTGCGGGTAAGTATGTGCTGAAGGTTGAGGAGTTGAGGGTTGCTGGCAATCTCGATAAAAAGTATGTTGTGGCGGAACGTGCTTTTATGGAGGCGGCTTTGTTGAATGAAAAGCAAACTAGAGAAAATCGGCAACAGGCTCTCGCTAGATTTTTAGAGGCAGTTTTAGTATTCAAGGAACAAGGAAAGATTTACTGGGAAAACCTTGCAAATGAATTGATAGGTAGAATTTATTCGGATTTTGGACAATATCAAAAAGCAATTGACTACCATCAGCAATCCTTAGCTATCTTTAAGCAAATCGGCGATCTCTCTGGAGAAGGGAGAACGCTCAATAATATTGGCTTGGTTTACGATAGCCTCGGACAGTATCCCAAGGCTCTGGAGTATTACCAGCAAGCCCTTGCAATTAGAAAAGAAGTCGGCGATCGCTCTGGAGAAGGGGGAACGCTCAATAATATTGGCGGGGTTTATCGTAACCTCGGACAGTATCCCAAGGCACTGGAGTATTACCAGCAAGCCCTTGCAATTAGAAAAGAGGTCGGCGATCGCTCTGGAGAAGGGACAACGCTCAATAATATTGGCGCGGTTTACGATAGCCTCGGACAGTATCCCAAGGCACTGGAGTATTACCAGCAAGCCCTTGCAATTAGAAAAGAAGTCGGCGATCGCTCTGGAGAAGGGAGAACGCTCAATAATATTGGCTTGGTTTACGATAACCTCGGACAGTATCCCAAGGCACTGGAGTATTACCAGCAAGCCCTTGCAATTATCAAACAGGTCGGCGATCGCTCTGGAGAAGGGAGAACGCTCAATAATATTGGCTTGGTTTACGATAACCTCGGACAGTATCCCAAGGCACTGGAGTATTACCAGCAAGCCCTTGCAATTATCAAACAGGTCGGCGATCGCTCTGGAGAAGGGAGAACGCTCAATAATATTGGCTTGGTTTACG
>NZ_JAZBJZ010000077.1:0-24064 GCF_036349135.1 Tumidithrix elongata BACA0141 | reverse complement strand
TTTAGGCTCTTTTTTTTCTCCACTTTCTCTCCCTGATGAATTATTCAGGCTAAAACCCTTACTGTCATGGTAGCAGGAGATTCTGCTAGAATTTTCGCTGCGATATTAAAATTCGCTTTATGGTGCGGAGATGTAGTGACTGCTTCGGCAGTGCAAGCTGGTTTGGTTTTAGAAAAAGACTCTATACGACAGATCTTACGGAGTGAAGTAATGCGTGAATCAGTGATTTATCAAGATATTTTGCAGGAAGGTGAGCGTAAGGGTTTACAACAAGATTTACAACAAGGAGAATCTGTTCTTGTAATCAAGTTGCTTAAGCATAAGTTAGGGGTTGTTCCATTAAAGCTACAAAGAGCTATCCAAAAACTGTCAACTGCTCAACTAGAGAATTTAGGTGAAGCACTGTTAGATTTTACTTCTCTTGAGGATTTATCTGCTTGGTTGCGGCAAAATAAAGGGAAATAGTCACCTCACTAAATTTAGACGCAATCTTGGATTTTTATAGCCTCTTACTGACTTACAGCAAATTAGCTTCAAAAGCACCACAGACAGAAAGCTAAAACCCAATTCGGGGCTACGCCCTGCGACCCAGTTTTGTGGTGAATTGACTCGAAAACCGCTGCAAAGGCTTAGCAATAAAGCATTTTGTAAATCTTGGTGATAGTTTAACTTGTGCGTAGCTCTAAGCCTAAAACTTGGGTATGCGCGCCGCGTGCTTGGGTAACGCCGATTGTACGTTCTGCCTTATCGATCATGGGACGGCGCAGGCTAACCACAATAAACTGAGCGGAGTCGGCTTGCTTGCGAACCATACTGGCAAGACGTTCGACATTGGAGCCATCGAGGAACATATCGACCTCATCAAAGGCATAGAAAGGTGATGGACGATAGCGTTGGAGGGCAAAGATAAAGCTAAGTGCTGTCAGCGATTTTTCTCCCCCTGACATGGAGGCGAGATGCTGAACGGGTTTCCCCTTGGGATGGGCGACGAGGTTCAAGCCACCACTGAGCGGCGCAGAAGGATTCTCTAACTGCAAATAGCCATCCCCGTCGGATAGTTCGGCAAAAATGGTCTTAAAGTTTTGATTGACGGCATCAAAGGCCTGCATAAACGATCGCTGCCTCAACGTAGTGAAGTTCTCAATTCTTAGTAAGAGTTCTGTGCGTTCTTGATTGAGGGTTTCTAATCGGGCACTGAGTTCGTCAAGGCGAGCCGTCGTACTTTCATACTCCGCGATCGCCATCATATTCACAGGTTCCATGGCTTGCAGTCGTTTTTGCAAACGGCGTTGTTCGAGCTGCAGCTGTTCTAGGTTCATTTCTGCGGGAACTTCGGGGAGAGGATCGGGCAATTCCAACTGTTCTAGCTGGAGATTGACCTTGGCGATCTGTTCCGTAAGCTCTGCTTGTTGTTCGATCAGTTTTTGTAGTTGCCATTCCTGTTCCTGCTGGGAAGTGCGATGACTGCTGAGGGCGCGATCGCAGGCATCGCGTTCTTGCTTGGTCGCACCAATCACCTGTTCTAGTCCATCCAATCTGGCTTGGAGCGTGGCGATGATTCCTTCGGCTTGCTTGATATGGGTTTGGGCTTGCGAACTCTCGTTGAGTAAATCGGTTTGCGTAGTACGCAGTTCTTGCAAGCGCACTTGGCGTTGAGAGACTTTTTCTAAAGCCAGAAGGTTTTGATTTTCATTACTGGCAAGTTGTTGGCGTGCCGTGCGTAAATCAATCTCCGCCGTGTTTAGAAGTGCTTCTTGTGCTTGCAGTACCTCTTGTGCTTGCTGCCAACGGATATGCGTACTCGACTGTTCTAATTCCGAAAGCTGGGCTCTCTCTACTTGCAGTTGTGCTTCTAGCCCAGCAATAGTTAGCTCGATACTTGCCACCTGTGCCTGTCCGAGTTCGATCGCCGTGCGAGTTTGGTGAATTTGTTCCTGAATCCGATCGCGATCGCGACCCGTGCGACCAATTTGTTCTTGAATCAGATCGCTCTGAAGCTGGGCTTCGCGGTGGGCATTTCTAGCATTGAGCAATTGCTCTTCGTATTTTGCGATCGTCGTCTGCGACATGCGCACTTTTTGATTGAGACGACTCAGCATTTGATCGATTTCCATAAGGCGATCGCGTAGTTGTTTCACCTCATTGGATTCCGATGCCTCGGCTGTGCCAAAGTGAATGCCATTGCGGCTTGGGGCGCTTCCCCCTGTAATTGCCCCTGTGGTTTCCAGCAAATCGCCATCGAGGGTGACCATGCGATGCCTGCCAATATATTGACGGGCTTGCTCTAGATGCCCATAGACCATCGTATTGCCAAAGATAAAGCCAAAAATATCTTTGTAGCGTTCCTCAAACTCCACGAGATTGATCGCGTAGTCGATCGCCCCCACTCGCTTGGCATCATCGGCTTTGAGGCTGCGGGCTGCTTGCATTTTATTTAGGGGCAAGAAAGTTGCCCGCCCTGCCCGTTCGAGCTTGAGCAGGTTAATTGCCTCGGCAGCGACTTCGTCATTTTCCACGACAAGGAAGCCCAACCGATTTCCTGCGGCAATTTCCAATGCCAGTTGATAATGGGGCTCGACCCATCCCAGTTGCGCGACCAAGCCAAATACCCCTGACAGGTCGGCTTCGATGATAATTTGCGTCGCCCTTGTACCTTGGACTTCGCGGGTAGCCTGTGCCTGTGCTTCTAGCTTGTCGAGCTGACGATTTTTAATGCGCTGTTCTTGGGTAAGGCGATCGATCGTTTCGCGGCTGGTCTGCAAGTCCATCTGGGCGGCTCCCAGAGACATAGACAGGGATTGAATTAACGACTGTGCCCCCTTTGCCTCTGATTGATGCAGGAGTAATTCATCCTCCAGCGATCGCCCCTCAACATTTTGCAGTTCTGCGAGTTCGGTCTCAAAGCCTGTCAGTTGCAAAGACCACTGGCGTAGGGATTCCTTTAGGCGCGTATGCTCAAGGCGTTGCGGATCGATCGTGGCTTGGAGCGTATCAATGGCTTGATACATTTGGCCCTGTTGGCGCATCCAATCGGCAGAAGAGGTGGCGATCGATTGAATTTCGTTGCGATATTGCTGCACGATCGCCGCCTGTTGGTCGCGGGCATGGTTAAGTCCATTCACCTGTGACTCTTGCAGTTGCTTTTGCGTCGCTAAGCCTTCCAGCTCTTGCAACAATTGGTCGATTTCTGATTGGGTCGTGACAATATGGTTTTGGGTAGCTTGATAGTTGCCGATCAGATCCTGTTGTTGGCGTTGTAGCGATCGCAACTCGGCATTTTTGGCTGCTAAATTGGTCGATACCGATAAATATTCCTCTTCGCCGAGGGTATGCACCTTGGCACTGAGTTCGTTGAGCTGTACTGTGGCAAGCTCGATCGTCTGGACTAACTCGGTTAGGTTGGTTTTTAGCTGTGCGGCTTTTTCATGACTATTGGTCAGCTCGATTTCTTTTAACGATTTTTGATAGAGCAAAGCACGGTGTTGCAACACCACTTCAGACCGCTCCATCTTTTCTAGTTCTAGCCGCAGAGCCTGATATTTTTCAGCTTTGGCGCGATCGCCCTTGAGCTTTTCTTTCGTACTAATTAGCTCTTGCTCGACAATGCGAAACCGATCTTCCTGCGCCTTTACGTCATCTAGCTTGTCTTTCGCAGAGGCAATTTTGCGATCGAACTCTCCGACACCCGCTAGCTCGTCAATAATTTCGCGGCGATCGCGAGAATTCATGGAAATAATACTGGTGACGTCCCCTTGGAGGACGACGTTATAGCCCTCAGGATAGATCCGCAGCTTGGCAAGTTGCTCGTGCAGCTCACCGAGGGTGCAGGGCATCCCATTGACATAGTAGGTTGAGGTATAGGTTCCTTGGCTCGTTACCCGTAATTTTCTGGTAACTGTCCACTCTTGAGGATTTACGGTCGCCTGAATTTGCCCGTCAATCGCTTTTGGAGCTTCTGATTGCGTATTGTCTGGGTTGGGATCTAAGCTGCTGTCGGAATTGGTGTCGAAATTGGTAGCGGAGTTGGTTTCAGAATTAGCGGCTAACTGGGCGCTTTCTTCTTCTAGATCGAAGGTTACGGTTACATAGGCTTCGACCGTCCTACCTTTTTGACTATGCGCCTGATTGACCAGATCGGGTAAGCGTTCGGCTCGCATTCCTTTAGAACTCGATAGGCCTAGAGCAAACAGCAAGGCGTCTAATATATTAGACTTGCCCGAACCATTCGGCCCTGAAACTACCGTAAATCCCGGCAGCATGGGAATTGCGGTGGTAGAACCAAAGGATTTAAAGCGGGACAATTCTATGTGTTTGATGTACATAGCCAACAGGGGATCGCTAATGGGGACGGCAAGATGCCTGGTAAGGATAGCACCTCAAAGGGTGATATCTGAGATGGCAATAAATTACCATGCAATTTCAAAATCTGGCATCCAATAGCAAAGATTTTTGGGTTAGAGGCAAAAATCATGGGGGCGGGAGACCCCGATTGGACGATTTGGTTACGGATTTTGTTACAGAGACGGAAGCTTGATGCGATCGGTGTATCTTGCTATTCATTGGCTGGCAACCACACATTGAATCTTAAATTTAAATGGTAGAATCTCTCACAAGTACTCAGATTCGTTTAACAGTCAAGGTTTAGATCGGTAAATTGCATTTGTATCAAAAACAACATCTGTATTAAATACATCTGCACCATTAGATTTATCTTACTTCTTGATATCTCAATCCTTGAGTTGTCGTAAATGTTCTGCTTCAAGAAATCATCAATCCCAGCTTAGTTATGGCACCTACATCACTTATCGATTCTCATCTATATAGCTATGATTGATGTAGATGCAGAAAGTGATGAACCCAAGCATTCTTAATTCTGTGCAGTCTCCCTTGTCTAACTCATGTCTAACTCAGCGTCAAATTCTGGAGCGTTAACGACTACTAGGGGAAATTTTGCCTCAGTTTTAGCTCCTTTAACCCAAGAGACGTTTAAGCAAGTTGTCTCAGAGGTTGAGCAAAAACTGCGGGTTGTAAATCAAACCCTCGGTATGTTGAATACCGATTTTGATGTCATTCTTGACGAGATGTTACAGGCAATCCGTCTTAAGGTTGGGGAATTACTGTCTGCCGATCGCACCACGATTTTTCTATTAGATGCCGATCGTAATCAGTTATGGACAAATGTACCTGGCGAAAACGGTAGAAATATCGAAATTCGGATCCCAACGGATCCCACCAGCATTGCGGGAGAAGTTGCCACCTATCAGCAGCTTGTGAATATTCCCTTCGACTTTTTTAACGATCCGCGATCGGGGCAAGCCAAAAGGCAATTTGAGCGAACGGGCTATCGTACCTATACGATGTTGGCGATGCCCCTGCTCAATGACGATGGCGGTTTGGTGGCAGTGGTACAGATGATCAATAAGCTGCTGGTCAGCGATCCCTACGATCCTTCAAAGCCTTTAGAAGAACGCGTCGATCGCGTGGGGTTTACCGAAGTCGATCAGGCATTATTTGCCCAGTTTGCTCCTTCTATGCGATTGATTTTAGAGAGCTCTCAGGCATTTTATGCGGCTGCGCAAAAGCAACGTGCGGCTGAAGCGTTGATGAAAGCAGCTTTGTCTTTAGGTCAAAGTTTAGACCTCGAAGAAACCTTGAAAAAGGTCATGGATGAAGCCAAACTGTTGATGAATGCCGATCGCAGTACGCTTTGGCTGATCGATCGCGATCGTAACGATCTCTGGACGCAAATTACAAATGCAGATGGCACTACTAGAGAGTTGCGCGTGCCGATGGGAGTCGGCTTTGCTGGGCGTGTGGCAGTATCAGGGGAAGTTTTAAATATTCCCTTTGATCTTTACGAGCATCCTGACGCAGATAATTCTAAAAAATTCGATCAACTCAACCACTATCGCACCTGTAGTTTGTTGTGTATGCCTGTGTTTAATTCCAATAAAGAATTAATCGGTGTGACGCAACTTGTCAACAAACGGCAAAGGGGTGAATTTCCTGATTACGATGCCACCACTTGGCCGATCGCGCCTGAATGCTTTAAAGCCAGCTTTAATAGTGGCGATGAAGAATTCATGAAAGTATTTAACATCCAAGCAGGTGTAGCCCTTGAAAATGCCAAGTTGTTCGCCAAGGTCAAGCAAGAGCAACAAATGCAAAAGGACATCTTGCGGAGCCTTTCAGATGGCGTACTATCTACGGACAATAAAGGGAGAATTGTGGCTGCTAACGAGCGCGCCTATGAGCTTTTAGGTTGTGCAAATGCGGATATTCCCGTTCGTTTAGAAGGGCGATCTATCTACGATCTGATCAATATTGAAAAGGCGAATTTTGCCAAGTGGTTTGATGCTAGCCTTCAGGGCACAGATGAGAAAAGCCGCAAGCAGTACTATCCCGATCAAACACTAAAATCGGGTACGGACGAGCAACGCAGCATTAACCTCTCGATCAATACGATGTCCGAAGCGGATGATGGTACGGGTGTGCGCGGTGCGCTGGTGGTGATGGAAGATATCAGCCAAGAAAAACGACTCAAAAGTACGATGTATCGCTACATGACGCAAGAATTGGCGGAACAGCTCTTGCAAGCAGGGGATGCCAAGATGGGAGGCGATCGCAAGGAAGTTTCTGTCCTGTTCTCTGACATTCGCAGCTATACCTCACTGACGGAAAAGTTAGCCGCCGAAGAGGTGGTGCAGATGCTCAACGAATATTTTGAGACGATGGTGGAGGCAGTATTTAACTACAAAGGCACGTTAGATAAATATATTGGTGATGCGATCATGGCTGTGTTTGGGTCGCCACTCCCGATTCACGATCATGCTTGGATGGCGGTGCAAACGGCGATCGATATGCGAAAACGCTTGATAGCCTTTAACGCCCGTCGTTTAGCGAATCTCACCCATGCGTCTCAGGCAGAGGTAGAGGCAGCCCTGACTGACTGCGATCCTCATCGCCTTGCAAATCTCACGAATGTTTCTTGGGCAGAGATAGACATGGCGGTGATCAAAATAGGGATTGGTATTAACTCTGATAGCGTCATTAGTGGCAATATTGGTTCTACGCGACGCATGGAGTTTACGGCGATCGGCGATGGGGTCAATCTGGGTTCGCGCCTTGAGGGAGCCAGTAAGCAATATGGTACGGATGTAATTATTAGTGAAAGTACCTATAAGTTATGTGGCGATCGCATTCATGTGAGAGAGCTGGATTGCATTCGGGTCAAGGGTAAAAATGAACCGATTGGCGTTTATGAGTTAATCGGCTTGACTTCCGATCCGCTAGAGCCAACCAAAGAAAAAATTGTCGATCTCTATCACAATGCTAGAAAACATTACCTCAGTCGCAAGTTTGCTTTAGCGATGGGTGAGTTTGCTCAAGTACTAGAACTCGATCACAGTAACAAAGCTGCTAATTTGCACCTCAGTCGCTGCCAACACTTCCTCCAAAGCGCTCCTCCCGATGACTGGGATGGGGTATGGACGCTAACCGAGAAATAAGCACCAATTCTTCTCTAATCTCGGCTATCTAATTTGATACGGGGGTCAACAGCTTTTAAGAGCAAATCGGCTAAGAGATTGCCAATCACGAGCATTAACGTTCCCAGTGTCAAACCTGCCATGACTAGGTTGACATCTTTTTCGAGGGTAGCTTGCAAGATTAACTTACCTAGACCAGGCCAGTTAAAAAAGAATTCCGTAATAAATGCGCCACTGAGCAGACTGGCAAATTCAAAGCCTAATAGGGTGATCAAGGGATTAATCGCATTGCGGAGCGCATGAACGTAGATGATTTTATGCTCAGGCATTCCCTTAGCGCGTGCGGTTTTAATATAGTCTTGGCGCAAGACATCGAGTAGATTTCCGCGCATAATGCGTTGGAGGCTGGCAAAACTAAGAATTGTGAGGGTGAGAGTGGGCAAGACTAAGTGATGTGCGATATCTAAGATTTTGCCCAAGAGTGACAGATCGGAATAATTGATACTCGTCATCCCACCTACGGGGAACAGCGAACTGTTTTGGGCAAACATTAATAAAAAGATTGCCAAAATAAAGCTGGGAAATCCCTGTACGGCGTAGCTGAGGAACTGCACGACGCGATCGCTCCAAGTATTTTGTCGCACCGCACAAAAAATGCCGAGGGGAATGCCAATCACCCATGTGGTGACCAGAGAGGCGATCGCCATGATCAGTGTATTCCCTGCTCTTTCTAAAATTAGTGGTGTTACAGGGGCTAAGCCTTGACAACGCACGCCTAGATCGCCCCTTAAGGTACTGCTGAGCCATAAAAAATATTGATTCCAGACCGGCTGATCGTAATTTAATCGCGCTCTTAGATCGGTAACAACTTTTTTGGGTGTGCTGGGATTTTGGAGGAGCTCTGTAAAGCAGTCACCCGGAGATAGCTTAAGGGCAAAAAAGCTCAATATCGAAACCAAAAAGATCACTAGTACTGCTTGAGCTAGTCGTTTTAAGACATAAGCAGTGGTTTCGTTGGTCAAAAATGTAGCGATCGGAGCGACTGGTTTAACGGTCATGGGCAAAATGACAGGCTTACAAATGTTGATAGATATAGCAAAGCAATCTATTTGACTGGTATGTTGGGGCAATTCACAAATTGCTCCTACGATGCTGATTGCTATAGGACATGAAGGAGGGAGTTGTGCTTCTATTCTTTGAGAATTGCTCTAAGAATGTCAAAGTTTCTGCATATTCAATAACATCGTAGTGGATGGTTCGATATTTACAATATATTTGAGCGATCTCAATTCTCAATTATCTCCATCTTATTCTTCATCACAAATTAAGTAATGTCCGATCACGCCGACCATCAATTGCTAGAGTCATTTTTTGAAAGTAGCAAAGCCAAATTTGAATCTGAAATCCACGAAAGTCCAGACATTCTCAATATTGTTGTCATTGGTAGAGTCAGTTCTGGGAAAAGCTCTCTGGTAAATGCTTTATTAAAAAAAACACGCAAAGATTCTCTATTTAAAGTTAGGGCTGAGTCAGGCGTAACTAGTGATGTGCAATGCCTTAAACTCAACGAAAGGGTGCGCTTGATCGATTCTCCTGGTTTAGATGATGTGAGGGTTGCGAACAGTAATGCCACCCAAAGATTTCTGAAGCGAATTGATATTGGCGTTTTGGTGGTGGATGGCTCATCGGATGCGCGTCAAAAAAAGCACCTTGACGATTTAAAAAAGCAATGCGATATCGTTTTTGTCGTTTTCAATAAAATTGATGAATATGATAAATGGAAACCCACGGTTTTAGAACGGGTGATTCAGCAATGGAAAGTCGATCTGGGCGTTGCTAAAATTTATCCTACCTGTACATTTGGTTACGATCCAGAAGTCAATCATGATATGAAACTGGACATTCGTGGGGTAGAAGCTTTGCGAAATGATATTGAAGAATTGCTACAGTCAAAATGGCAAAACCTCCTCGATTCTCGCTCTTTTACCGAACGCAGAATTGATGCGGTGAAAATTATTGCCAATGCTATGCTGCGAATTAATGAAGAGGCATTTATGCCCAAACGCAGTCCTTACATTTTGGGAACGCTAGCGATCGCCGTTACTGAAATTCATTACCTACTACTGGGGCAGACGTTATCGGGCAAAGAAATCCGCAAGCGCATGGCACTCTTTACATCAGGCGATCTGTGTTCGGCATCGTTTCTATGGTATGGCTCGCCGCTAGCACCAGATTTTGTGCTCGATCCGATCACGGGGCGACGTGCTTTATCCTCAAGTCTTATTATGCTTTTGACCTTTGTAGAACTGCTACGGCGCAAGCTAGAGTTTACAACGACGACTGTTGAGCTAGAATCTCGTCCCTTTCGCGCCTCGATCAAACCTAGGATAGAAGATACTCATCCAGCAGATTGGCAAGAGGTATCTTTTTGGCAAAATTTAGCCCTGTCTGCCTTGTTATCTCAAGGTCTATCGTCATCAGTGCATAAGCCTTAAATTTCAGAGAGATTTCCTGTACCCAATTCCAGATTTTGTAGGGCAGTATTTTGTAGGGCAGTGCCCCAGTGCCTGCCCCCGATCCCTATGATTAAGGAACTTCGCTCCACTATTGGTCGTTCATTTTTGCTAGGAAATCTCGTACCTGTGCGTCCGTAGGTTGTGCCTCGATCGCGCCCATTGAAGTGGTTGCGATCGCCCCTGCGGCACAGGCATAGGAGATTACATCATGGGCGTATTCAGGTTTGGACAGTTCAGCCAAGGGCTTTTGAGAAATTTTATGGATAAATGCGGCTAAAAAGGCATCTCCTGCCCCTGTCGTATCTACGGCATCAATCGGAAATGCATTGCGTTTGCTTTGGCGTTCGCCGAGATAATAGCGACATTCTTTTGCCCCATCGGTGACGATTACGCCCTCAAGATGGTTTAAGGCTTGGGCGATCGCGGCGGGACTGGTGGCGCGAAATAGGAAATAGGCTTCTTCGGTGGTGAGCTTTAAAAAATCTGTGTATCCCAACAAAACTCGGATCAACTTTGCGGCTTGGTCGAAATTAGACCAAAACATCGGTCGCCAGTTCACATCCACAATGACTCGCACAAAGTTATCTTCGGCAAGTTTTAAAGCCCGACCGATCGCCCGTGAAGTTTGGGGACTGGCTAAGCCGAGCGTGCCTAGTACTAAAAAATCAGCATCGGCAAATAGATGGGCGGGCAAATGTTCCGCTGACATGAGGGTGTCGGCAAAAACGGTGGTGTCATCCCCAGAAAATTTAGCAAAGGTGCGATCGCCTTTTTCGTCACGGGTGACATAAATCTGTCGGGTCACAGATTCAGGATGCACTTGCAATCCTGTCGTATTGACCCCTTCCTTGCTAAGTAGTTGAATTAACTGCTCCCCTTCTGGATCTTGCCCCACACATCCAATAAAGCTGACGGAAGTTCCGAGTTTTGCCAGACCGCAGGCGACATTGGCTAAGGCTCCGCCGGGGCAAGATTGCCAAGACTCGACGCGATCGTAATCTACACCTACCTGTTCAGCGATTCGGTCGATCAGAATTTCGCCAAGACAAATAACTTTTGGCATAGAGGTGAAAGTCAGTGCTAGAGAATATTACAAAGTATGGGGAGGAAACCAATTACCTCCTCAATTACTGTAAAGGATTTGTTGCACACTCGATCGGGAAATTATTACCCAAGTTTTTGAAGCGGGGATCGTAACTCACATATGTAGTTGGCTCGTTCTCTGATAGCTTGCTTAACTTCATTACTAATTGACATTTTGTGCAGCAAGCATCGCATTGACATGAGTAAAAATGCGATCTAACTCTCCGACGCATCAAGTTCAGTAATTTCATCTGGGGTAATCTGTTCGGCTTTTTTCTTTTCCAGCAGGTTTTCCATCCGAAGCTGAAGAGATTCACTAAACTTAAACAAATTCCAACTGTCAACTTTTTCAAGCTGGATTTCATGAATCAGTGAGGACGGCTTATAAAGAACTGCGAGGCTAGCCTCGCAGTTAGTTCGCTGCAAGCGGTGAGGAATCAACCCAAAGAGATTGAAAGGTCATAGTTGTTTCTATAAAACGGCTGGACTATTAGAAGGCTTCGCGGCATCTTGGGTAGCGGTGTCTTTGGGCATTCTTGCTTCAATGGTGGCAATGACCGCATCGACTTTCTCTGGGAAAATCACCACAAGTCCCCCTTCAGGTGCCTGATCTAAGGCGATCGCTACAGCCTCAGCTTCATTGAGAATAATGTCGCAGGGCAGGTTGGGTTTGACGGAGCTAACGCCCTTTTGCATCAAGGCAGCTACAGCATTGACCTCGCGTCCTCGGCGGTCTAGGTCTTCTTTAATGATCACGCGATCGAACATATTTGCGGACAGTTGACCGAGTTCCTCGATGTCGATGTCGCGGCGATCGCCCGGTGCGCCAATGACGCCAATACATTCGCCATTCCAAGTGCTGATAAAGTCAGCGATCGCCTTATAGCCCGCCGGGTTATGGGCGTAGTCCACCAAAGCATGAAATTTCCCCAAATTAAACAGATTCATCCGCCCTGGGGTTTGATTGGATGAGGCGACAAAACTGGTTAAAGCCGAGCGAATATCTTCAATTCTCACGCCTTGGGCAAAAGCAGCAAGACTGGCTGCCAGAGCATTTTGAATTTGGAATGCTGCCTTACCACCCAAGGTAATCGGCACGTTCACAGCTTGCTCGATGCGTAACGTCCAATCTCCCTTGAGAATCGAGAGATAACCATTCTCGTACACGGCTGCCAAGCCGCCTTGCTGAGTATGCGCCGTGACGATTGGGCTATCAGGGGTCATGGAAAAGTATGCTACTTGTGCCTTAACCTTTTCCGCCATTTTGACCACCAGAGGATCGTCAGCATTCAGCACGGCATAGCCACTGGGAAACGCCGATTGCACGACCACACTCTTGAGGTTTGCCAAATCTTCTACGGTTTCAATATCACCGATGCCGAGGTGATCGGCTTGCACGTTCATGACGACCCCGACATCACAGCCATCAAAACCTAAACCCGATCGCAAAATTCCCCCTCTGGCTGTTTCTAAAATGGCTACTTCTACGGTGGGATCGCGCAAAATCACTTGAGCGCTGTAGGGGCCAGTCGTATCGCCTTTTTCGACGAGCCAGTCGCCGATGTAAATGCCATCTGTCGTGGTGTAGCCAACCACCCGATTGGTTTGTTTAAAAATATGGGCAGTGAGGCGGGTTGTAGTGGTTTTGCCATTCGTACCTGTAATTGACACGATTGGTACGCGGTAAGGTGCTCCGGGTGGGAACAGCATATTAATGACTGGTTCTGCCACATTGCGGGGAATGCCCACACTGGGTGAGGTGTGCATTCTAAAGCCTGGGGCAGCATTGACTTCGACAATGACGCTATCGGTGAGGCGCAGAGGTTTGGAAATATCTGAGGTAACTACATCGATTCCTGCAATATCTAGGCCAATGATTTTAGCAACGCGCTCTGCTAACCAGATATTTTCAGGATGGATATCATCGGTGCGATCGACGGCAATGCCACCCGTACTTAGGTTTGCTGTGGCACGCAAATAACAAATTTGTCCTACGGCTGGAATTGAATCTAGGCTGAGCCCCTGACGTTGCAAAAGATCTTGGCTGTTGCGATCGACCTCGATTCGAGTCAGCACATTGTCGTGCCCGTCACCTCGACGCGGATCTTTATTCGTAATTTCAATTAATTCAGAAACCGTAGATTTGCCATCTCCGTAGACGTGAGCGGGAACTCGCTCTGCTACAGCAATTACCTTACCGTTGATCACCAACACACGATGGTCGCGCCCTGTATGAAACCTTTCGATAATCACATCTTCTGAAACTTCGTGAGCCATTTCAAAGGCATCTTCTGCGGCTAACAGCGATCGCACGTCAATGCTGATGCCGCGTCCGTGATTTCCACTGAGCGGCTTGACCACAATCGGGAAACCGCCGACTTCAGCGATCGCGTCTTCAAGATATTTTGCAGAACGAATTACCGTTCCTCTAGGGACAGGTACGCCAGAGTCTCGTAAAATCCGTTTGGTTCCCTCTTTATCACAGGCAAGCTCTACCCCCAAAATTCCCGTATAGTTGCTCAGGGTTGCTTGAATGCGCTTTTGATAGACGCCAAAGCCCAGTTGGATCATGGCTCTGCTGCCCAGTTCTACCCAAGGGATGCGTCTGGCTTTTGCCTCCGCCACAATTGACTCTGTACTGGGGCCAAGCTGACCTTCTAAGCGTAACTCAATCAAGTCCTTAAAATCTTTTTGCAGTTCCGCTTGGGAATATTCACCAATATCTAAAATGCTCTGGCATAACCTTACGGCTGCCCGTGCGGCATAGCGGCCTGCTTGTTCGTGTTGATACTCAAAGATCACCTGATAAACGTTGGCTTCAATGGTGGGGCGCACGGTGCCAAATCCAACATTCATACCTGTGAGCTTCTGTAGTTCTAATGCCACAAGTTGCACGACTTCTGCTGCTGAGGTGATGGCTTGGGGGTGACTGTGCGGACTATCGAGCGAACTATGCACAAGGCTGGGTAAGACCTTGATTATATCTTGGTAAAAGCTAACAATATTTTTGGGGAAATCCTCTAAATCCAACCTGACTACCACTAGCTGATGTCGTTGAATGCTCCACTGATTGGGTCCACGCAGTGTTTGGATTTTAAGAATTTTCATAATAAACGTCTTTACACGTCGCCAAGTGTCTAATTTCCAGTTTTAAATCCTAGCTATCCCGCAGCCCATTTTTTGTATCAAATAAACAAAAAAGATGTTCAACATATACATTCCTCATAAATTTGGATAAACCTGCGAGGGCAAGTTTACAAAGTAAACGATAAAAATATTGTTAAACTCGTCAAGCTGCTATGGCGTATTGTGTTTTGCAACATTTCGACAATACAAGCTCTGCATAACACAACAGAAGATATTTTCTGCTTAGTCTTTGCATTTATTAACTATACCTTAAGGCAACTCTTCAGGCTGACTGGGATAGTTGGGTGGATGCGCATCAATTCTGCCTGGAACTGGTTTTTGGTTGGGTTGAAGCCCGGACAACATGCGAGAAAGTTGCAGCCCATCCAAAACGAGTTTAGTTTCGCGAATTTTATGCCACACCGATCGCGCCATTAATAACCCATGACTTTGTCGTTGTGCCTGAATTTGTTCTAGATAAGCTTCTCGCTCGGGCTGGTAGTCAGCTGAGGATACCAATAGGCTGTAATTGGTCTCAGACTGCTCGGATGATTGTTTGGTGACAATTTGGGCAACTTGAGAGGTTAGCTCAGGGTAAAGCCAAGTATAGGCAGGGTGAACGGTTAGTTGGCAGTAATGGCTGACCTTTTGCTCGGGTTGTTGCCGTTTCCCTTGAGGACGACTTAACGCCAGCGAGAAATAACCGATCGCGGCTTTACGCTGCGGCTCGTAGACATACCCTGAGACCTCTTGGACTTGCTGCAAAATCTTGGCAGTATAGCCGACAAGTTTCTCAAAGGAGCCAGTCCGAAAATCATTAATGCTTAGATCGTAAACTTGCCGAATTTGAGGGGGCATTGCGGCAGTATCTAGTTGATAAAGCAAACCAGCGTCGGCATTACTTACGGGTAAAAGATTGGGGAGATCGGGTTGGTGCTGGGCTAGGTCTTGTAAAACTTCGGCGGATATCTCCCAGTTGGTTAGTTGGGCGAGGGGCTGAAAACCATTTTGACGATATAGCGCGATCGCATCTTTATGTTGAATGTCAACTTTGAGCAGCCAAGTGCGTGCTTCCCAGCAGGACTCTAGGCAGTAGCGAATTAGTTGCGTACCGATATGGCTGGGTTGGATTTGCGCCTCGATTTGACTGTGCGGCGCGATCGCAACGCGATCGATTTGCCAAGTACTGCGACTGCCATTGGTGGGGGAAACGCAAATAAAGCCAAGAATTTCACCATTGTATTCCGATACATAGGCTCTGACATAGGGCTTTGCCAGATGTCGAAGGGGATTTGGCAACCAGCTTGATAACCTAACGAGAGAGAGCCAATCAGACTTATAGCTCAGCCCAGCCCGATCGTGGCTGTCATCGGGGAGTGATTCTAATTGCTGAACGATTTCTAGATCGCGACGCTGTAAAGGACGTATCGTGTTACCTAAAGAGGGAAAAGATTGCATAACCGCTCATTCCAGAAAAAACTGATACTGCTGCACGCCTGCTGTATAAGTGCTCACAACTGTAAGTGTAGCTGTTTGTTTTCAACAATTTATATCGACTTGCTGTGATTTAGTCAGTCTCCTACGATAGAGAAGTCCAAATTAATCAGCACGAACCCGTCTGAATTGATTACCTACTACCTAGTATAGGCGAGGGAATTATCTTAGAAGAAAGTTCTCCATTTTATGATAGGGTTGATCGATGCAAGATTTAAGGGGTACAACAGTTTAAAATGGCTAAGCGCCGCAATCAAAAAAAGGAAAAAGCTCTCCGCAACCAAGCTTACGCACGTAAGTTCCGTAAGCGCACACCTATGGGTCGGTTTGGACGTAGACGTCCAGGCGGCAGTCGCTTTGGCGAAGGTGATGATGACAATGAAGGAGAAAACTCTGAAGAGTCAGATGGTGCAGCTGGTGGTGGCGGTCTAGGTAAGTTCTAGATTGTTTGCCAAAATTTAACTGCCAGGACTTAAGTACCAAATTAAGTACCAAAGTTTATGTGTAAAGGTTGAAAGTAAAGAGGGTCAGTGCAAGGGACTAAAAACCAAGAATCAAGAGCCCACTGCTTTGCCTTAGCGCTACACACCACAACGGACAGTCTGGAACTTGCGATCGCTCAGTTGTACAGATTGTCAGGGTCTAAATCACCAATCGAATCAGGTCAGGATGTAATTTCTGACTTCATTTTTGTAAAGGAGCAGTCATGGCACTTGGGAAGAGACCTATCAACCCAACTGCATGGCTGCTTACAGTCTTTTATAAGGGAAATTGCTTGGTCAGACATTGCTTGGTTAGCGATCGCCAGTGGTATTGGGGGCTACACAGGTACACGCATCGGTATTGTTACCGCCCGTACCCTAGCCGAACAGTTAGGGATTCCGCTCTATGCGATCGGTTGTGACAGAATTTCACAGCAGGCAACGCAATCTCAGCCTCAAAAGTCTTTAAGTTATAGCCTGTTAGAACTTGCCCATGCCCAGTGGTTAATCGAAGGGCAACAAGGCATTTATTCCCACTGGTCAGCAGCCTTACCCTTATATCGGGAGTAACCCTAAAAGGTGCGTGAATCCGCCCTAGGCTATAGGGATCAAAGCGATCGCTGAATGTTAAGATCTATTTAAATACTTTAGTGTTTTATCGTATTCCAAGCTTGAGGAGTGATCTGATAGTTTTGGGAACTATCTCTTTAAAGAAAATTTCTATACAAGAAAGATTTCTGCATAAGAGAAAATTTCTAAACGATCTTAATTTTATACAAGCGATCTATGCTGCAAGACACTATTACGATTCGTCACTATCAAAAGCTCACCGACTCCTTAGTCGATATGTGGGAACGGGGATACCGCTCGAACGATGAACTGCGTTTGTTTTTAGATGGGTACTTGTCTGCGCTCCGTAACTCCAGTGCGATGGAATCTCATAAAATCCATCGTTTAGAAGAAGAGGCAGTCAGATTCCTCTATGACTCTTCTAACTTTATGTCTCCTTACCAAACTGAACTTCAAACCGAGGTAGAAAAGTAAGGGGCAAGGTAGATGCAGTGACGTATGCTTGCGGTCAAAGGGGTAAAAAAAGTTTCAACTTTTACAATCTCAGCACCTATCGTTTCACATGCTTTTGTAAGTTCTTCCTGTTCTTTGTCTGACCACTGACCTCTATATAACACTGCTTGTCCGCCTGACTTTAAAAATGGCAATGCATATTGAGCGCAAAGCTCTGCACTGCCCACTGCTCGAATTAAGGCTAGGTCGTACTTTTGCCTGTGTACTTGAATACGACCGATCTCCTCAGAACGTCCTGCCAAGGTCCTGCCATTCACAAGCTGTATTTTTTCGATGACCTGTTTCACAAAGGCAGTTTTCTTTTGTCTGCTGTCTAGTAGAGTAATTTGCCAAGTTGGTTGAGCGATCGCACAGGGCAGTCCGGGGAAGCCTGCTCCTGTACCGATATCGATCGCCTGTAAATTCTCTTGCCCAAAAAAGGGCATGACGCCCCGTAATGAGTCCCATAAATGCTTTTCCCAAAAGTCCTGCGGTTCTGTAATGCGGGTGAGGTTTTGTATTTGATTTCCCTCTAGCACCAAGTTATATAAACGCTCAAATTGCAGCTCTTGTTCGGCTGTGGGCTGCCAGTTTAACGTGGACTGCCAGAGGTGAGAAAATTGGGAAAACATTAGGTGGGTGCGTGATGAATGATTGAATGGCAGTTCGGCTAGATTCGATTGGGGAGCTAATTCCTCTGATTACCGATCTGAGTCTTGATTTCTTCTCTCGGCAATTTTCAACAAGATCTCAGCGTGCTTTTCTTTCGTAATTGGATAAAGGTAGGCAAGGACTAGCCCAATCAGTAAAAATACAGTTGGGATTGGCCCGATCGCAATCCGAATTGCTAGTAACGCAGAATCAGGTTGAATCGGTGCGGGTTGGTTAGCGACGGTTTCTTTAAACCCTGACCAAGCTAGTGTTTGTCCTAGCATAAACAACCCCACTGCAAGCCCCATTTTTTGTAAGAGCACCATGAAGGCATAAAACACACCTTCTCGTCTTTGTCCAGTCTCTAACTCATCTAGGTCTACCACATCGGGTAACATCGACCAGGGGATTAAATAGGCCGTCGAGACCCCACATCCAGCCACAAAAGCCAAGACCTTCATTAAGCCAACCTCATTTGGCTGCAACATCACTAAACCGACTTGGGCAATAATCCATAGCCCCATGCCCATAAAATAGACAGCTCTTTTTCCTACTCTCTTGCTGATCGCGCCCCAAACAAATAGCATCGGTAGTGCCGTACCCTGAACCCATAAAGTGACTTCGATAAAGTCAGACTGAGTCAGCTTCATCCAATGTACGACAAAGTAGGGAATGATCGAGGCGGTAATTTGTAAAGCCAGCCAAGAACAAAAATATATGCCAATCACATAAAGAAATGGTCGGTTGCTAAAGGCAATCCGTATTTGCTCTAAAAAAGGAATAGTGTGGGATACATCTGCTTGAGCTTGCTGGTTTGTCAGTCTCTGAGATTCTTTAACCAATACCTGTCGTTTTGTCCCAAAGACACACCAGCAAATGGATAAAATCGCAATGATTCCGTAGATGATGCCGAGGACAAGGTATGGTGTTCCACTGTTGAAGTTATTGTTGGCTAACTGACCCGATGATTTTTTAAAAAACTCAAAGATCAAAATTGCGATAAATAAGGAGACGATGCTGCCTCCGATCGAAAACGAAAAACGAAAACTATTGAGGCTGGTGCGTTCGTTATAGTCTTGGGTTAGCTCCGCTGTGAGTGCTGTATAGGGCAAATTAACCATTGTAAAGAGGGTATTAAATGCGATCGAGATCGCGACGTAATACCAAAATAGTCCCAACTTATCTAAGGGTGGAACCAGCCATAGTAAAAAATAGGAAATTCCAAATGGAATCGCGGCATAGATCATCCAAGGTAGACGGCGACCCCAACGGGACTGGGTGCGATCGCTTAAAATCCCAATCACAGGATCGATGGAAGCATCCCAAATCTTGCTAATCATTAATATGCTGCCAGCCAATCTAGGATCTAACCCTGCCACGCTGGTAAAAAAGAACAGCAAAAAAGTGCCCGCAATATTGGTCGTAATTGCTGTGCCTAAGTCCCCTGCCCCATAGGCAAGTTTGGTTGTAAGACTTAGTTTCTCTGAAGTAACGGTGGGTGGTGACGCATCAGAATGAGCAGGAGCCATAGAAAAATTCCCGATTCTTATAGATTGCTAACACAGATCGTTATTTAGTCTATCTGTCTTGGGACTTCTATGCTTGCTTCTACATCGATGGATTTGCTTAAGCGATTCCTTGCAGGATGCGTACCGCCGCCTAATGAATCATCAGAGCTGCGGCAAACTCAGCTTCTTGTTGGGTTGCAGTACTAATGGCATCGGTCAAAATTTGGCGAGGTGTAAGACCTGTCGCATAGGCAGCTAGCCATCGCTGGGCTTCATTCCCCTGTTCTAAGATTTTTAAAAGTGGGGCAAGAAAGCAAGTCGTACCTGTCTGCTTGGCGATCGCTTGGGCTTGCTCGTATTGTTGTCGCACTAAATCTCTCGCTTTTACAGCGTTGCCAGTCTGCCAATCAGTCAAAACGGCATCTAAACTATGCTGTGCTGCTGCTATTTCATTTTTACTGGCGATCGCCACCAGTTCATCAGGTGTAAAGGGGCTGGCTTTAGGTGTGAGAGGATCGAGCATTGAATCTTCACCTGAATGCATCAGATTAATCAGCCGCATTTCAAGTAGTGCCGTAATTGCCAACAGCGCTAATGGATCGAATACCAGATCGCAAATTCTTAGCTCAAGGCGATTTAAATCATAGGGGCGATTATCGCCATTGGGGCGTACGGCCGACCAGAGATGCCGCACATTTTGCATCGTGCCCAGTTGTAATTGGGTCTCAGTCCATTCCACAAAATGTTTGTGGCTGGAAAATAAAGGGACATGGGCAGGTGTTTGGGGAAACATTTGCCAGCGCGTCGAGTGATAACCCGTTACCTCTCCATCTAAAAACGGCGAAGATGCACTGAGCGCTAAATAGAGGGGAGATTCTAACCGTATGAGTCGGCAGGCTTTAATCAACATTTCTAGATCGCTGATGCCCACATTAATATGAATGCTGGCAGTGACAACATCCGTGCCGTAGGTTTGCTCGATGTATCCATGATAGGGATTATGTGGATCGGAGCGCTCAAACTTTTGAGTGCCACCCAAAGCAAGGGTGCTGCTTGGCATGATCGTGTAATCACCAAAAGATTTTAAATACTTGCGCAATCTCTGCCTTGGTTCCACTAAAGCCAGAAACAAGCGTTCGTACTGTGTAAATGGTGCGGTTGTATATTCCACATTGCGGTTGTCAGGTTCTCTCACAAAGCCCTGCAAATCGGCGACAATGCGATTAGAAAAACCAACGGCATCCCCTGTAGGCGCAGATGTGTATAGTTCTACTTCAAAACCTTTGGATAAAAGCACAAATTCTTCCTTGTCATGAGACTTTACAGTGCTGGCTTTTTAACTTACTTGAATAACAGTTCAACAAAGATCGAACAAATCAATGACAAAATCTTCGTTCTGTTTCAATTTTCCCTAGATCGATATTACCTTTTTGCTAGTGCATTCTGATTCCTGCAAATTTATCCTATGACGGAACCACTGCGTTTTCGAGATATTGGACAAACAATTTATGACTTTGGGCATAGTTTTTGGGTGCATTGTCCCCAGTGCGATCGCCTCAGTACTGTCATGCCATTCAGTGAATCTGCCAGTGAGGCTGCCCCACTACCTCAAACCCAAACGCATAAAATCTTCGATCGCCACCGCCTATCTTGCAAATACTGTGGCTATAGCAAAGATTGGCAAGGCAATTCCGTGACAATAGGTGGCGATCGCGACTGGTACTTTAATCTCACCCTCTGGCTGCAAATTCCCTGTTGCGGTGAAATTTTGTGGGCCTATAACGCCGAGCATCTGGATTTTCTGGAAAACTTCGTTCGTGCCAAACTGCGCGAGAGATCGCCCGATCCAAAATTGGGCTGGCAAAATCAAAGCCTTGCAAGTCGATTGCCCAACTGGCTTCAAAGTGCGAAAAATCGCCAACAGATTTTACATGGCATTGCCAAATTGAGAGAAAAATTGCCCGACACGAGCAACTAAATTACAAAAAATATTCCGAAAAATAGAAATTAAAGCGGTTGACATTTCCCTGCACGAATTAGCCCGATGCGTTTTGCGATCGCTTCGCCTTGTGTGGCAAAAGGCCCCCAACTTTCTCCTGCTTCTGCTTTCGCATTGCGATCGTTTGAAATGGTGCAGATTCCAGAGGTTTGTTTGCAAATAAACCATTGATTCGTTTCAAGTTCGGCTACAGTTTCGCTAACCGATTCACTTTCAGAGTGGTTGTTTTTTGATTCAGACATAAATGATTAAAAAGGCTTATTTAGGACAGATTTAATTCAAGTTTAATTCAATCCAATAAAGTTACCAAAAATAGCAAGAGTTTTATAGGTGCGTCCTGGGACTTCGGTCGTATAAATACTAAAAATTACCATGTTTTGTTGCTGCGTTCTAGGTGTAATTAGCTTTTTAACTAGGGCATCTTGCGAATCTATTCCTAATTTGCAAAGGTCAGCTGCAAGATTTTTAATATTGCCTAATAGATCTTTAGGATTTTTATTTTCAGTTGGTTTGCAAAGTTGATTTTGAATGTCCGTAGCCATTTTTACGGAAGCATAATCTATATATTTCTCTTTGTTCGGATTTGTAAATACCATTACCAATGCGATCGCTCCTACCACACCCAAAACAGCAACTAACTTTCTTCTCATACCACTCTCCAAACCTTGTTGAAAGTTACAAAATATAACGGGCCTAAAAGAATAATTCTAAAGTCTGATCTTAAACACTCTTGGCAGTAAATTGTGCTTGGCTCATGTATATTTAGGCAGAACTTTTTCTCCGACACCAAAGCTAGGTGAAACTAATCCCTACTGCTTACGTCAAGGCGAAAAGTTAGAACGTTAGGAATTATTTTCAGAGGAAGATGTATGGCTAAATATCAAACGGCGGCTGGATTATTACTACTATTAACCCTAGGTAGTTATCAAAGCGCGATCGCCGCAGTTGACCGTGGCGCTAACACCTCCACATCCTCAAACCTACCCTTTCAAATTGCACAAGCTAACACAATTTTATTTGTTGCTCCCAGTGGTACGGATGCTCTCGGTGCAGGTACGCAAGCCACACCCTTTCGCTCCATTACCGCAGCCTTAAATGCAAAACCACAGGCTGGCACAATTGTTCAGATTGCTCCTGGTACCTACTCTGCCGATACTGGAGAAATTTTTCCACTCAAAATTCCTGCGGGTGTGACTTTACGCGGTGATAGCAGTAGCAGAGGGGCAGGGGTTCTGATTAGCGGTGGAGGCACATTTGTCAGTCCTACCTTTGCACGTCAAAATGTTTCTATGCTGGTAGGGAATGGTACAACCGTAGAGGGGATTACGCTCACTAACAGCGGTAACCGAGGCTACGCCCTATGGGTAGAATCTGCCAAAAATGTTGCGATCGCCAATAATACCTTTGTTGGAACTGGACATGATGGCGTTTTTCTCACCGGTGATACCAGTGCAAATGTAGTTGGTAACATTTTTACGAAAAATGGAGCCAATGGGCTTTCTGCTGTTGGCACAAGTTCAGGCGAGATCCGCGAAAACACGTTTGAGGATACTGGCTTTGGCTTAGCGATCGGTCAGCGATCGCGCGTTGCCTTAATTGGCAATCGCATCACGAAAAATCGTGGCGGCATTGTGATCTCCAATATTGCTACCCCTACATTACGTGGCAACTTAATTGAAAATAATACTGAAAATGGACTGGTCGTCCTCAAAGATAGAAATAGTCAACCCACCGTCGATCTAGGTACAACGGGTAGTCTTGGGCAAAATATCTTTCGGGGCAATAAAGTCGCTGATATCAACAACGCCTCAGGTGTGACAATCGCTGCTGTTGGTAATCAAGTCGATCTCAAGCGTGTAATTGGTCCCGTCGATCTTGTTGCCTCTAGCGTACCAATTACCCCACCGCAGACTCCTTCACCTGTAGTTCCAGTTCCACCTACTCCTAAGCCACCCGTAAATCCACCAACCTCTCCCGTTAACCCACCTACTGTATCTAGTGGATTGTCTGATGTCAAAGGTCATTGGGCGGAAAAGTACATAACAGCGCTTGCTGAAAAGGGCATTATTAAAGGCTTTAACGATGGGAAATTTCGCCCCGAAGATTCCGTTACGAGGGCACAGTTCGCTGCCATTGTGAATAGTGCCTTTCCTACAAAACAAAACATCCGCCCTAGTGTCACCTTTAAAGATGTCCCGACAAACTTTTGGGCAAATCAGGCAATCCAAGAAGCAAATGCTAAAGGGTTTATCTCTGGTTATCCCAACCAAACATTCCGACCTACCGAAAACATTACAAGAGCGCAAGTTCTCGTAGCTTTGGTTAATGGCTGGCAACTCAGTGGTGGCAACCCTAATTCCTTACCTAGCTTGTATCAAGATGCGGCTCAAATTCCCAGCTATGCTCTGGGGGCGATCGCAACAGCCACCAACAATAAACTGGTCGTCAACTATCCCAGCCCCAAACTACTGGCGCCAAATCGTAACGCTACCCGCGCTGAGGTTGCCGCCATCATCTATCAAACCCTTGCCAAACAAGGCGCAGTCCCAGCAATTCCCTCCGCGTTTGTCACAGGTCAATAGTTGATTTCAATAATGAAATAAAAAAACATTTAAAAAAGGGGTTGACAAGCCCGAGAAAGTTAGGTAGCCTAGTA
>NZ_JAZBJZ010000076.1:0-24524 GCF_036349135.1 Tumidithrix elongata BACA0141 | reverse complement strand
CTGACAATTTAGCTTACTGTCTATTTGTACCTCATTTGAGTGAGAATTGCTATAATTGCGTCCGCACTGCGGTCGTAACTGATGACGAATTCACTGAAGTATTTTAGTTTTATTTTATCCACTAACTGTTTATTGCTAAGCAGCGATGGGCGGCGACGATCGCTTGATGAAGCTTTGCTTCCATTACCTCACGCGGTGGCAGCACCGTCAGATAATCAGTTACTCGAATATTGCATTTATCTAAATGTGACCAGCTAAATTGTCTACACAGTGTGTAGACAATCTGTTCATCAGGAAAAGTTTCGGCTGCCAGATTATTGTTACACGCATATTCATTTTTATTTCATTGATTTCGATTTGCATTAAAGCACTTTTTGATTGATTCTATAAGGGTTTCAACGTTTAAGGACTAGTAATTTGGTTTTGCGTTAAAGCACTTTTATGCTCAAAAAGGTAGATATCGAGTATTGCGTCAGCAGTGATGACACAATTTGAAAGTCAGGCTAGGTTTCGTAAAAATTGGCCCATTCTGAATAGATTACGCTGATCTGTTTGCCAATTGTCCAATAAAGTTTGATCGGTTGGCGGTGAATTCGCCAGTGAATGCTTTTTGGAGGATGGATTGTTTGAGTTCGTTGAGGGCGGCGAGTTTTTGGCGGTAGATGGTTTCGAGGCGACTAGCTTGTGCTTTCAGTTGCTCTAACTCTTGTACACAAGCTATCTGTTCTTGAATTGGCGGCAGCTTGCTAATAGGAAGATTGCGAATATCTTTCATGTTTACATGCTGCACTGTTGCACCTGTGGAATGGGCAAGAAGTCGCGCTTGAATAACTGGATGCAAGATTAAAAAGGCTAAGTATTCAGAATTTACAGTTTCTCTTTTTGGTCTTATCAGTACAGTTCTCTGACCTAAGCAAACTTTTTGTCCTTTGGGGATAACAGCAACATTTCCTGCTGGAGCTTCTCTTGCAAGGATTAAGTCTCCTGCTTCTGGTTTAGCACGCCTTGTCCAAAGCTCATAGGTTTCTTCAGAGACACGGTTCAAATTGTCAAAAATTAGATAGCCCTTTCCAATATTGGGAGTACGGATTGATGGTATTCCCGTCTCTTGAGTTGGAGCAGTTTTATGTTCACAGTCAACGATTAGCTCTGTAATAGATAATAACGAATGTTTTAGCTCGCCTGAAGCTACGTCTAACAGTTTTGAGTTTAGATAGCTTTCAAAGAGTTCGCGAGCGTTGGCGAGGTTCTTTTCTGTGTTGCGTATGGCTCTATCGATCCCCTCAAACGCCTCATCCAAAATCGCCATAATCCTCTTCTGCTCAGCAAGTGGTGGAATTGGCACGAGCAAACTTTTCAAAGACTTAATAGAAAGATTAGGCTGCATTAATGTATTAGCTTCTTTCTTCACATATTCAGCAACATTTTGAGTGCAAAAGTAAAAGAATAGAAAATTTTCAATAATGTCATTGCAATTAGGTTTAATTGCAGCTACTCTTTGATTAAGTAAAGCTTCGTTATATTCATTAGGAACTAGAGCGATCTTTAATCCACTTGATATGATAGAGCGCGTCAGAGCAATCACTATATCGTCTTTAAAGACTTTAAAATCACTATATTTATCTAGAAACTCTTCAGGGAGTAAGCTAGAGGATTCTTGAATAAATTCTCTAACACCAACGTTTGTTATCTTAACTGCTCGGATAGAATTTTCTGGTGAAAAATCTTCACTTTTAAAACTATATCCATTTACGATATTGGATATTTCACTCAGCCTTTTTTTCTGCCATCCTTTTGGCAACTGTCCACTATCAACTATCAACTCTCTACAACCCCTTTAAATGGATTAACAATTAGAGTCATGGTTTTAGTTATATAAAAAATTATTTTGATAAAGATCATCAGATTTAATCTAATTCTATCTCCTGCTCATCCCAAAGGCGTAATCGTTCCGCAATTTCTTCAGGACTAGGCAACTGTTCGCGATAGGCATCAGGAAGCTGTGGCACGATTGTATAGGTCGCCACCCCAATTGGACGAACGGCAGTTCGCAACGCATATTCCACCACTGTTTTATTTTTATAGCGACAAATAATCATCCCAATTGGTGGATTCTCTCCCTCCATCTTTTCTTGACAATCCAACGCCTCTAGATAAAACTCCATTTTGCCCTTATGTTCAGGCTTAAAATCACCAATTTTCAACTCGATCGCCACCAAACAACGCAAACGGCGATGAAATAAAAGCAAATCGATAAAATATTCCTGACCGCCCACTTCCAATCGATATTGATTACCAATAAACGCAAACGCCCCGCCCAACTCAGACAAAAACGCTCGTAGGTTTTTCACCAATGACTGTTCTAAATCTCGTTCTGAATGTTCATCCGCCAAATCTAGAAAATCAAATGTATAGCGATCCTTAACTGCCAGCACTGCCTGCGCTTTGATCTCATCTGGTACTGTCGCATCAAAATTAGTTTGATTTAGCAAATACTTTTCGTAACTCTTATTATCCACCTGATGCTGAAGTACCGCCTTTGTCCAACCATAACGAGCCGTTGCTCGTAGATAAAACTCACGCTCTAGGTCGTCTTTACAGCAACTCATAATTATTAGATTTTTTGTCCAGCTAATTTTGGCAACCATTGGTTGCCAAATTGGGCTAGTTGAGTAAGTGCAATAAAAATCCCGCATATTCCGCAGATTTCTTTCCGAAAAACCATTTCGCCCTGGAAACTCCCTTTGTAAATCTCGCGCTAGCGTCCCCACAACTGCTTTGCCCCAGCCCAACAATTCCTGCTTGAGGTGAATTTGCTCCCCAATTTCCCAATACAGTAGTACTAGTTCGCGATTTACACTGCGTAGCGCCTCATATTGGCGATCGCGAATCCGCCGCTTAACCTCTTGAAAGAAATTAGCATAATCTTGAGAATTGATTTCGTTCATAACATCCCCGCGATCGCTTCCAAAATTTCTGCACTTTCTGCGTCTAGAGATGCGATCGCATCTAAAATTTCCTGCGGTTCTCGTAACGGTGCTTCCTCAGCCTTATTAGGATTTTTTACCGATAGATCGAACGACTCGCGATCGATGTCTGCAATATCCACCAGCCAAGATTTTTCTGTTTCTGCAAACTTGGACTGTAGCTCCACAAACTCGCGCAAATCCTCATCATTGAGCGAATTCGTCTTACCCATATTTCGCCCCGGGTCGAGTTGGTAATACCAAATTTTCTGGGTTGGGTTCCTCTTCTCAAAAAACAGCACCACCGTCTTCACACCCGCACCGATAAAGGTTCCACTCGGACAGTCGAGAATTGTGTGCAGATTGCAGCTACTCAAAAGCTCTTGACGCAATGCCTTAGACGCATTATCCGAATTGGACAGGAACGTATTTTTGATCACCACCGCTGCCCTGCCGCCGCGCTTTAGGATTTTGATGAAATGCTGCAAAAACAGAAACGCCGTTTCCCCCGTCTTGATCGGGAAGTTTTGCTGCACCTCCTTGCGTTCCTTGCCCCCAAACGGAGGATTTGCCAAAATCACATCAAAGCGATTCTTATCTTCAATATCGCTGAGATTTTCCGTCAACGTGTTGGTGTGGATGATGTTCGGCGCGTCGATGCCGTGCAAAATCATGTTCATAATCGCGATCACATAGGCAAGACTCTTTTTCTCTTTACCCGTAAACGTGCTCGTCTGAAGTTGCTCGAGCTGTTTCGTCGTCAGGTCGCCCCGACGCAAATAGTCGTAGCTCTCGCACAAAAATCCTGCCGACCCGCAAGCCCCATCATAAATGCGATCGCCAATCTTAGGCTTCACGACCTGAATCATGGCGCGAATCAACGGACGCGGCGTGTAATACTCCCCGCCATTGCGCCCCGCATTTCCCATATTCTTGATCTTGGCTTCATAGAGGTGGGATAGCTCGTGTTTCTCTTGCTGCGATCGGAACCTGAGTTCGTCGATATATTCCAACGCATCCCGCAAACTATAGCCACTTTGGAACCTGTTCTTAATCTCGCTAAAAATCTCCCCAATCTTATATTTGATCGTGTCTGGACTCGTCGCCCTCTGTTTAAAACCCTGAAGATATGGGAATAGCTTGCGGTTGACATAATCAATCAGATCGTCACCAACCATCGCCCGATCGCGCTCCATCGAGCCATCTGCCTTTTTAGGAGCTGCCCAAGCCGACCACCGATGCGCCTCATCGATAATAAATTCGTAGGGCTTGCCCACTAACTCTGCTTCTAGCGCCCTTTCCTGCTCTAAATCATCCAAGTACTTTAAAAATAACAACCAAGAGGTTTGCTCGGTATAGTCCAGCTCCGTAGTACAACCTGCCTCTTTCCAGAGAACGTCATCAATATTTTTAAAGGTCTGCTCAAACATGTAACTTTGCTACGGGATTATTGCCACTACTGGTTTCAGAGTATATGCCGAAGTTAGCTTTAATACTTATAGCCTTAGCGATCGCTGGCTTGAATATTTGCAGCTTGAATGTTTGCAGCGATCGCGTCACCCTCAAACATCTAAGACTGGCTAAATACTGACCACTAACTACAAACAGCCTCCTCATTCCTGACAAACAATCACCGAAAACAGGTAACAATTCATGCTGCTGTACGGTAAACCCTACCTTTTCAGGGGAAAAACCTGCTGTGTTAATTCGTAAAACTAGTTAATCTTAGTCTCTAGTAACCATAGAAATTAACAAAAGTTCTGAATCAGGAGTTGGAAGCCTCATGGCAAAAGTAGTTGGAATTGATTTGGGTACGACAAACTCAGTCGTCGCCGTTATGGAAGGCGGCAAGCCCACGGTAATCGCAAACGCCGAGGGCTTCCGTACTACCCCTTCAGTTGTGGCTTACGCTAAAAATGGCGATCGCCTCGTCGGGCAAATTGCTAAGCGCCAAGCTGTAATGAATACTGACAACACGTTTTATTCGGTCAAGCGCTTTATTGGCAGACGTTATGAAGAAGTAAGTAACGAATCTAAGCAAGTTGCTTACAAAGTCCTTAACCAAGGCGGTAACGTCAAAATTGATGCCCCCGCAGTTAGCAAGCAGTTTGCTCCCGAAGAAATTTCTGCCCAAGTATTGCGTAAGTTAATTGACGATGCCAGCAAATATTTAGGCGAACAAGTTACCCAAGCGGTTGTAACGGTTCCAGCCTATTTTAATGACTCACAGCGTCAAGCCACCAAAGATGCAGGCAAAATCGCAGGCGTAGAAGTTTTACGGATTATTAACGAGCCTACAGCAGCAGCGCTTGCCTATGGTTTAGACAGTAAGAGCAATGAAACCATTCTGGTGTTTGACCTTGGTGGTGGTACGTTTGACGTATCAATTCTCGAAGTGGGGGATGGTGTATTTGAAGTGATGTCAACCAGTGGTGACACGCACCTTGGTGGCGATGACTTTGACAAAAAAATTGTGGATTGGTTGGCTAACCAGTTTAAAGCTTCTGAAGGCATCGATCTACGTAGTGACAAACAAGCTTTACAACGTTTGACCGAAGCTGCTGAAAAAGCCAAAATCGAGCTATCTAGCGTCACCCAAACTGAAATCAACCTGCCTTTTATCACCGCAACTCAAGATGGGCCAAAGCACCTTGATGTTACCTTGACCAGAGCTGAGTTTGAAAAGCTATGCTCCGATTTGATCGATCGCTGCCGCATTCCCGTCGAGCAATCGGTCAAAGATGCCAAGATTGACAAATCTAAGATTGATGAAGTCGTACTCGTAGGCGGTTCTACCCGTATCCCTGCCGTACAAGAGCTAGTCAAAAAGATCTTGGGCAAAGACCCTAACCAAGGCGTTAACCCTGATGAAGTTGTAGCCGTCGGTGCTGCCATTCAGGCAGGGGTTCTCGCGGGTGAAGTCAAAGACATTCTATTGCTTGACGTTACACCTTTGTCTCTTGGTGTAGAAACCTTGGGCGGTGTCATGACCAAGATTATTCCTCGCAACACCACCATTCCTACCAAAAAGTCAGAGACCTTCTCAACTGCCGTGGATGGTCAAAGCAATGTAGAAATTCACGTTCTGCAAGGCGAACGCGAAATGTCAGGCGACAACAAGAGTCTGGGGACTTTCCGCTTAGATGGAATTCCTGCGGCTCCCCGTGGCGTACCCCAGATCGAGGTCACCTTTGATATCGATGCCAACGGTATCTTGGCAGTAACTGCTAAGGATAAAGGTACTGGTAAGGCTCAGTCGATCACCATCTCTGGTGCTTCTACGCTACCCGATATTGAGGTAGAGCGCATGGTCAGAGAAGCTGAGAAAAACTCAACTGAAGATAAGTTGAAGCGCGAACGTGTGGAAGCCAAAAACCAAGCTGATTCTCTAGCCTATCAAGCTGAGAAGCAACTCAAAGATCTAGCTGATAAGGTTCCCGATGCTGACAAGACCAAGATCGAAGGTTTAATTAAAGACCTGCGTGCGGCAGTCACAGCCGAGGATCACGATCGCATTCCCACACTTAGCGAAGAACTCAAGCAAGCTTTGTATGCCCTCAGTACTTCTGTCTATCAACAAAGTGGTGATGGTGGTGCAGCTCCTTCTGGTGAACCTCAAGATGGCGCAACCAAAGATGCTGCCAGTGGCGATGACAGCGTGATTGATGCTGACTTCACAGAGTCTAAGTAAGGTAAACATAGAATGCAGGATTCTCCTGCTTAATTCTTAAAGAAAGGGAAGGGGGAAACCTCTTCCCTTTGGAATTTGTAGCAATTTCATATAGCAATCGCAAAAGATAGGATTAGACCGTTTTATGGGCAAGAAATGACAGGAGATTTTGTGCCAAGATGAGCGGATCGACACCCATCTCGGTGCGTTGTTTTGCTAGCCAAATCGCTGTTTGCGAATGCCAGACAGTTGCCGCGATCGCGGCATTTCCACCAGTCATGCCCTGAGCTAATAACCCACCTATTACACCTGCTAACACATCGCCACTGCCACCTCTCGCCAGCGCAGGCGTACTTTCAGGATTCACCCAAGTTTGTTGATATTCAGGCATCTCTAGAGAACTGGTTGCCAACCGATCGCAGAAACTAATCGCCGTTCTCGCGCCCTTGAGTAAGATCGTAGCGCCTGTTTGGCTTGCGGCTCTTTGCACCGCTGTCAGGCGATCTTCAAGTTTTAGCTCGGGAAATAATCGACTAAACTCTCCCCAATGCGGTGTGAGAATTGTTGCTTGAGAACGTGCTTTCAACCGATCTATTCCCAAGCTTGCTAATAAAGTTAATCCATCAGCATCTAGGACTAGCGGACAGGGTGCTTTGATAACTCGCTCGACGATCGCTTTAGCTTCCAAAGACAGACCGCAACCGCAGGCGATCGCCTGATATTTATGCAGATCCAGTTCGGGTAATTGCGCGATCGCACCCCTATCGGTCTCAGGGCAACCAATTATTAGCGCATCGGGTACCTGTGCCAGTACCATCAACCTGAGAGAATTGGGAACGGCGATCGTCAACATTCCCACCCCACTTGCTTTTGCGCCTAGGGATGCCAACAGAGCCGCCCCGCCATAGGTTTGCGAACCTACGATTAATAGAAGATGTCCGACTTGGTATTTGTGCGTCGTAATGGCACGAGGAATTGGCAAGCATGAGGATGCTGGATTCCCCCTAGAGGATTGGGATGAATGGCGAAATATTTGCTTTGGGTCGATGCGCCACTCAGCATGAGCATCTCCTAGGACTTGACGCACCATGAATTCTGGAATATCAAAATCAAGGCGCTCGACTTGACCGACATAGGAAAGGGTCGATTCGGCGAACAGTCCGCGCTTCCATAGACCTAAACAGAGGGTATGGGTCGCCCGAATCGCCACCCCCATCACAGCCCCCGTATCGGTATGGATGCCTGAAGGCAGATCGATACTGAGGATAGGAATCCCCCAAGTATTCACCTTGTCGATAATTCCTGCGAGTTCTCCTTGGATGTTGCGTTCTAAACCAAAGCCAAACAAACCATCCACAATCAGATCGCAGGTTTTTAGCTCCTCTAAATCAACAAATGGGATGCCTAAACTCTGGGCATAGCAGCGGTGTACGCGGGTGAGCGGTTTGTGCTTTGCGAGGGGTGAATAAACCCTGACTTCGCGCCCCCGATGCCAAAGTTCTCTGGCAACCACTAGGGCATCCCCACCATTGTGTCCCGAGCCTACCAAGATGCCCACCCGTCGATAGGTAGCGATCGGATAAATTTCTGCGAGACGCCGGGCGATCAGACCTGCCACTTTTTCCATCAAAGCAGCTACTGGCATCCCTGCTGCAAACATCAGCGACTCGATCGCCCGCATTCGATCCGCCGTAACAATAACTTGGTTTAGCATGAAACGATTGTCAAAATCTCATTTTGATATACGATAGTAAGCTGTGGGCTAGTAGCTCAGTTGTATAGAGCAATCGCCTTCTAAGCGATCGGTCACAGGTTAGAGTCCTGTCTAGCCCGTTTTTAAAGTCTATAAAGCACTGGGGTAGCGCCTATTTGCGTTCCTGTTTGTAGCTGCGTACCATTTAAACCGAGAAAATAAAAAGAGGCGATCGCCTCTTTTTATTTGGTTATTTGGGTTTTACTAGAATTTACTTCGGGATTAACTTTGTAGAACCATCAAAACACCGATCACAATCACCAACACCCCAACCATACGGATGAGGGGTAATGGTTCGTGAAATAGCAATGCCCCACCTAAGGTAATAATCACATAGGAAATTGAGATCGTCGGGGCAGCAATGGATAACTTGGTGCGAGATAGCACAATGATGTACCCGATCGCAGAGAGCCCATACATGGCAATTCCTGCCCATAAGTAGGGCTGAAGCGCCATAGAAACTATTTTCTCAGCTACATTCCCCATGCCTACCCGTCCAAGTGCTAGAGCACCCGCCTTAAGCAAAAACTGACCCACAATGCTTAAAAGTAGGGAGAAAATTTGAATGAGTAAAGTATCGAGAGACATTAAGTTTGTATTGGTTAAAACTGCTTGATTGAACCCGTTTAGTTAAATCCAACTAGTTAAACCCAAGCCGACGAAACGCTACGCGGCGATTTTGCCATACTTCAGGTTCTTCCGGCTCAATTTGAATTGCCTTATCATAGCAAGCGATCGCTTCTTCTAAACGACCTAAGGCGCTGTGGGCATTACCACGGCAATACCAAGCATAATGATCGTCGGGTTTAATCTCTAAAGCTTTATCAAAACTAGCGATCGCCTCTTCGTAGAGGTCTAAATTGCTCAAAGCCAGACCGCGATTGTTCCAGGCATAGTAATCATCAGGACGAATGACTAAGGCGCGATCGTAGCTGGCGATCGCTTCGGAATATTCTCCCAAACTATCTAGGGCTTTGGCACGCCAATACCAGAGTTGATGATCCCCTGGTTTAAACTCCAAGGCGCGATCGTAGCTTTTAATTGCCTCAACATACCTACCCATCGACTCTAGGGCATAGCCCCGACTAAACCATCCCTGAATATAGTTTGGTTGAATGGCTAAGGCTTTGTCACAGTTGCTAATCGCTTCTTCGTACTGCCCCAAGTCATTGAGCAATGCCCCTTTGCTAGCAAAGGCAGGGTGATAATCAGGCTTGAGGTTGAGGGCACGGTTAAAGGCAGCGATCGCTTCTTCAAAGCATCCCAGCATACTCAAAGAGGTACCGAGGTTATAGTGGGCTGGATGAAAATTATCTTTGTGACTGAGTGCTTGATTGTAGCTGGTAATCGCTTCTTGATGCTTGCCTAGCAGATCTAAGGCTACACCGCGATTGTACCAAGCCAGATGCGAACTGGGAGTAATTTCCAGAGCAAGATCGCAGTTAGCAATTGCTTCCGCAAAACTTCTGCCTGCTGCTAACAAGCCACCCTGTTCTAGTAATAACTCGACTCTGCGATCGGATTTATTGGGTTGGGCATCAATTAATTTTTGTAATTCTTGAAATTTGCGATCGCGCTCCTCGGGCGTCATGATCAGATAGTTCTGATAGCGATCTTCTAAAGAACGGCGTAGCACTTCTTGCCGCCGCAACTCCATATCCGTTGGAAATTCGTACACCTGAACGGATTCGTCAAAGAAAGTCGGTAACCTTCCAACAAAATATTTGAGGGCAAACAGGGGTAACAAAAATACAAAACAGAAATCAAATTCTTGCTGTAATTTTTTTTGAAGCAGGCACAACTTCGCAAGCGGTTTGGGGACAGAGTCCAGCTCTTGCCGCATTTTTACATCTAGATTTGGCTGCTGGGTATAGCCGACCAGAAATTCTTCAATACCTGTAACAAATAGAAGATCGGGGTGCTTGTGACTGGTCAAATTGGCGATCGCGGTATAAAGGTCTTCTGTGGGTTGATGCAACCGCAGAACCTGAACATTTTTATGCTCAATATCGCGCTGAGATCTAGAAACGATTTGTTCTGCCTCAACAGGAGAACATCTTACAAACACAAAATCGAACCCATGCTTTGCGTTGAGAGACTTTAGTAAGGTCTGATACTCTATCTCTGGGTCTTTGGTTGCATCCTTATCCCAAGTAATTATCGCCTTTCTCATGCTGTCGGTTTGGTCAAGAGCGTTTAAGGCATCATATCAAATCCTTTCTCATTCTTGGCTGTTTATGGCAATTCCTGACATATTCTCCCCCTAGATTATATAAAAAGCCTAAATCAATTGTGAATTCTATGGGATTCGTAAAATCCCAAGGGCATGGAAGAGATCGGATTAGGAAGGCATGGATTCGCAGTCTAATCGTAAAAGTCGATTAAAATGAATCCTAATCCTGCCTAAATCACCAGACTATTCCACAGGTTGAAACCTAGGTTTATTTCCTATGAACTCCCTAACCGTTAGTTTAGACTCTGTACTCGAAATCACGGACGAGCAGTTTTTTCAACTCTGCCAAAAAAATAGCGATCTAAGATTTGAGCGCAATGCTCAAGGAGACATCACCATCATGGCACCAGAAGGCGGCGATACAGGGATGCATAGCCTATCTCTAGGCGCAGATTTGGTAATTTGGAACCGCCGTAAAAAGCTAGGTGTTGCCTTTGGTTCCTCTACTGGGTTTAAGCTCCCCAATGGTGCAAATCGATCGCCTGATGCTGCTTGGATCGTAAAAGAACGGTGGGAGGCTCTGACCCCAGAACAACGGGAGAAATTTCCGCCGATCTGCCCAGATTTTGTCATTGAGCTGATGTCACCGAGCGACAGCCTCAAAACCACGCAAGCCAAAATGCAAGAATATCAAGATAACGGAACCAGATTGGGATGGTTAATTAACCGCAAGGATCGGCAAGTCGAAATCTATCGGATTGGCAAGGAAGTCGAGATCTTGCGATCGCCGATTTCGCTCTCAGGCGAAGATGTCTTGCCTGAATTTGTTTTAAATCTGGAATCAATTTGGTAAAACCCTAAAATTACGGATTGCCAGTGGGCTAGCATTTAGTTTGTCACGACTAAATTTTTAATGCCTACCATCGTTATTTTTCATCTGTTGTTCTGTTGCTTGCTTTTGGCATCTGCGATCGCCATTACCGAATTTAGTCGCCGTTTGTTTCGTTCTGTGACGGCTGCGCCCAAATTAGCCATTCCCGCAGCTAAAACGAATTCTTTGATACCTGATGCAACCCCATCGATCGCGGTGGTAATTCCAGCCTATAACGAAGAAATTAATCTTCGCAGTTGTGTAGAGGCGGTTTTACAAAGCCAGTTAAAAGCCTCCCAAACCTTAGAAGTCTGGATTGCCGACGATGAGTCGAGCGATCGCACGGGTGAGATCGCGCAGCAACTAGTCCGTGAAGATCCGCGCGTCCACCTAATTTCTGTCCCACCCCGTCCCACCGATCGCGTTTGGCGAGGCAAAAACTGGGCCTGTACTCAGGCAGCAGAGCAGGTTCAGAGTGAATATCTACTATTTATCGATGCGGATGTGCGGTTAGAACCCCAAGCGATCGCGGCGGCACTGCATGAAGCCCAAACCCATCAAACCGATCTGCTGAGCATTGCTCCAGAAATTATGTGTGGATGCCTTACAGAGTGGTTAGTACAGCCCTTAATGATGAGCGTACTTGCCGTAGGGTTTAACTTTGATGCAGTAAATCAAGCCGACGATCCCACAGCATTTGCGGCAGGGCCGTTTATGTTATTTCGTCGAGCGTCCTACGAAAAAATTGGTGGGCATCGCGCTGTGGCAGAGCAAATGGTTGAGGATGTAGAGCTAGGTCGGCTCGTGAAGCAAAATAAACTGAAATTGCGCTATATCCTCGGTCTAGGTCTCGTCAAAGTCAGGATGTACCAAAATTTTGCTGCTTTGTGGGAAGGATGGACGAAAAACTATTACATGGGAGCCAATAAAAATCTTGGCATGACGCTATATTCTGCCTTTGTGCTGAGTTTAGTTTACGTTGTGCCTTGGCTGGGGTTAATTTGGTTAGTTGTCAGCGCTCAGTTATCAGTTATTAGTTATCGGTTATTGGAAATTAATCATCAGTGGGTGGTGAATAGTTATCTAGCCCTATGCTGTTTGACGACGATCGCGATCGCCTTGCAATATGTTTTCCGCAAGCGCAGTGTTAAGAGTTTTGGGCAACCCTTGCGCTATTGGCTGTTAACGGGTGTGGGTGGGGCGATTGTTGTGGCGATCGCTTTGGTATCCATTATCAAAACTGAGACTGGCTGGGGTTGGACTTGGCGGGGGCGATCGCTGTCAACGCCGAAACCCTAAACCTCAACTTTCGATCTAGAGGATAATAGGAGTAGATTTTATAATTTCTTTACTCTAAATGCTCCATGCTCATCGCTGAATCTAAGTCCTGTCGAGATTTTCTTGGTGTCGATTGCATACATTTCTATGTTGAGAATGTCGATCGCTGGCGTAAGTGGTTTGAAGACTGCTTAGGGTTTCAAACGGTGGGTACGGTGCGCGACCACGCCCACACTGAAATCTTGCAGCATGGCACAATTCAAATCAAACTTTCTGCGCCCCTGCGCTCTAGCAGTCCTGTTGCAAAGTTTTTGCAGCACCATCCTGCGGGTGTGGGTGAGATTGCATTTAGAATCAAGCCCGATTCTTCGCAGGGATTTGTTAGTGAATCTTCCCGTGAATCTGTACAGTTATGGGGAGATGTGACACATCATTTTGTGACGAGCGATTCATCTTTGGCATTGGGGAACGATCGCTCATTTCAGCATTCCTGTGGACTTTCTACTGGGCTTTCTACTGGGCTTTCTGCTGGGAATTCCACTAAGAATCCTACTGGGATTTCCACTGAGAATTCTACTGAGCCCCTATTTACACATATCGATCACTTGGTTCTCAACGTACCTGTGGGGGAAATGTGGAAAGCTGCCCATTGGTGCGAACAGCATATGGGATTGCAGATCGGCGATCGCTTTCACATCCAGACCGAGCGTTCGGCTTTAAAAAGTATCGTAATGGAAAACAGCGATCGCACCATTCAAATTCCCATCAACGAACCTTCCACACCAAATTCCCAAATCCAAGAATTCCTCGATCGCAATCGGGGTGCAGGCATTCAACACATCGCCCTGCATACCCATGATATTTTTCGGACGGTAGCAATCCTCAAATCACGCGGAGTCAAGTTTTTGGAAACTTCACCTCCCATTCTTGTGGATGTACAGAATCATGAGACGGGTCAAGCATTACTCCAAATTTTTACCCAACCGATTTTTGACCAACCTACTTTCTTTTTTGAGATCATCCAGCGTCAGAACCTTGCCCAAGGCTTTGGCGAAGGCAATTTTCAGGCTTTGTTTGAAGCGATCGAACGCGAACAGATAGAAAGAAAGAGCCTGTGAGCGTTAAGGAACAGAAAGAGTTACCGCTGCATCTCCCATTCCAAAATCACCCAGAGTAATTCTTAGGAATAGGTTCCGTTCGCATTCTCAAGGTAATAGATCGCAGCTTGGGTGCGGCTTTGCAGATTTAGGCGATTGAGAATGCTGGTGATGTGATTCTTTACGGTCTTCTCAGTAATAAACAGTAACTCTGCGATCGCACGGTTACTCGACCCTTGGGCGATCAGTTTGAGAATTTCATGCTCTCTGGGGGTAAGTTCGCTCCAGTCAAGTTCGGGTTTTGCGGCTGGCATGATGATTTTGGCGATCACTTTTTGACCTAGCCCAGGGCCTAAATGCATGTATCCCTTACGCACTGCTTGAATCGCGATCGCTAGCTCATCTGGGGGCGTATTTTTGAGCAAGTATCCAGCCGCCCCAGCTTTGAGTGCTTTTGCTAGATCGCGATCGTCGTCATCAACGGTCAGCACGAGCACTTTGGCATCGGGAACGCGATCGCAGATGGCGCGGGTAGCCTCAATCCCATCCATAATCGGCATGTGAATGTCCATCAATACGACATCGGGTTGCATCGCCTCCGCTTGACGCACGGCATCTTCACCATTTTCTGCCTCACCCACTACGTGGAAACTGCTGTCCACATCGAGAAGCATTGTCAGGGCACAACGGATCAGGCGTTGGTCGTCTACCAGTAAAATCCGAATCATAGCTGCGTCCATCTCCACCAAATGCTCATAAGCTAGCACCCTAGGCTTTTTGCTCGTAGTGCATCCCTTCAGGATAGAGCAGCCTTGGTGCGATCGCAAGAACGATTAGTCCTGACTTAGATCGGGACAAAAGTCCCAGACAGAATTGAGACGATAACCTCATGCGCTCCTTCGATTCGCCCCCTAAGATTGGGCAATCGCCTTAAAAAAAGCATAGGAGGAAACCCAAGATGGATGTTAAAAAACTCGTTCTCGTTGTGGAAGATAGCCCTACCCAGCGGGAAGCGATCGCTTCTCTGCTGAGATCGCATGGCTTTGAAGTAATTTCGACTAGTAGTGGTGGTGAGGCATTGCAGTACCTGCATGAATTCTATTTTACCCCCGATCTAATCGTATTGGATGTGGTCATGCCCTACCCCAATGGCTACGAAGTCTGTCGTCGGGTGCGGCAGCACAAACGCACGCAAGCGATTCCCATTCTCCTCTGCTCTTCACAATGTAGTGAATCTAGCCGCTATTGGGGGCTAAAAAATGGAGCCAATGCCTATGTAAGCAAACCCTTTTACCCAGAAGAGTTCTTGACAGTAGTCAGAAAGCTATTGGCAATAGAACACTTGGTACAACAGTAAGTTACGCGACAGAATTATCCTCCCTTCTAAGTTTTTTATAAAGGGTAGTTACAGAACGGGGTAAAGTGTGCGATAAAGTAAAGATGGGTGCAACCAACTTCTAGATCGAGCAAAATCAGGAGATTCTACGCGGATGGGAAAAGGTAGATTAGAAGCATTTAGTGATGGTGTAATTGCGATCATCATTACAATCATGGTGTTGGAATTAAAAGTACCCCATGGGGATAGTTTAGAAGAGCTACGTAAATTGATCCCTGTGTTTTTGAGCTATGTGCTGAGCTTTGTGAATCTTGGCATCTACTGGAACAATCACCATCACCTATTACAAGCAGTTCGACATGTGAATGGTAGTATTCTCTGGGCAAACCTGCACCTGCTATTTTGGCTGTCGCTATTCCCCTTTTGTACTGCTTGGATGGGTGAAAACAACTTCACCACCATCCCCGTTGCTTTTTATGGAGTCGTTCTGTTTCTGGCTGCACTCTCCTACTTTATCTTGACGATCGCCCTGATTAATCATCACGGCAAGGATTCCCCCCTTGGGGTAGCGATCGGTAAAGACTTTAAAGGTAAGATATCACTTGGCTTTTACGGATTGTCAATTCCTCTTGCCTTTGTCCTGCCTTGGCTCTCCTGTGCGCTATTTGTTCTAGTTGCAGTAATCTGGCTGATTCCCGATCGCCGCATTGAGAAAACCCTGATTCCCTAAATCCTTCGATCTCAGTCAGCGGGGCTAAGTACAGCCGAACTAGGTGAAAACTAAGCGATCGCTATAAACCATTACCAATCAGGATAAATGGCGACCAATAGAAGGGATGAGAGAACTGCTTGCCGCGAATCAAGTCAATCTGAGCTTGTCTGAGTGCAGATGCCTTGCTGCGATCGCCTTGTTTGACATAACCGTAAAACGCTTGCATCAGGCTTTGCGTACCCGCATCGTTCACTCTCCAGAGCGAAGCGATCGCTGACTTTGCCCCTGCCTTCTGAATTTGATAACCAAAACCTAAGATTTCTACCCCACTGCCTGATTTAACCACTGCGGTCTCGCAAGCACTCAACACGATCAGCTCGATGTTGGGCATTTTTAGCTCGGAAATCTCCCTGAGGCGAAGGATATCCCCATTGCCAAAGAGAATAAAAGAATTATCGGGGTCGCCCGATTTAAACTCGGCATGGGTGGAAAGATGGAGGATGTTGTAATTGGGAAGTTGCCCTTCGGTGGCTTTACGACCGAAGTTATTTTCGATTAAAGCCTTGGAATTTTCGATCAGTTTGCCAATCTCAGAAACTTCTACAAGGCTTGCAGGCAAGGCATCTTGCCCAAACAGCTTTTCACCTTTTTTGCCACCAAAGGCTCCTGCGAGAACACTGGGTTGTTTGCTGGTCTTAGGTGTAAAGTCGGTGAGAATATAGGCGATCAGGTTATTGACGGCATAGTTTTCAATTAGGAACTGTTTGCCATCGTAGAGCGCAGTGAGGGGAACATAGCGCAACTTCCCATCGGGAGCGTAGAGAATGGTGGTAGTTTTGGCATTCTTGAGATCGGCTTCAATCGGCTTAATCAGAATGTCGTAGAGTTTTTGTGCAGGCTTAAGAAATCCATCATCGCTGGGGTCTTTCCGCCCTTGGACAAGGTTATCCTTGAATTCAGTAACGAGTTTTTCTAGATCGTCTTTTTTGATATTGACAGTGCGATGGATGGCGGGAGTATTTGCCGAAAACAGGACAATTTCGAGGCGATCGTCGAGGATGAGGGGATAGAGGAGGGCAGTGCCTTGGGGAAGTTTTTGCAAATAATCAGGTGGTTTGTCGATCTCTGATTTTGGCAATCGTTGAATTTGGCGAGCGAGTTGGCGGTTGAGTTCTCTGGACTGTTGAAAGCTGAATGCTGGAAGCTGAATGCTAAAAACTTTCTCTGGTTCTAAAAGTCTGATACCTTGAGAGGTTCTGTCATTGCCTTTGATATTTTTGAGATAGTCGTCGAGTTCTTGGATTTTGAGCAAGTCAAGGACTTGCAAGGCTTCAATGACTCGACCTCGATCAAGCAACCGATCAGCGAGGCGTTTGTAGTCAATAGAGACAGTTTTTAAATAGGATTGTTGTAAATCTTTGTCTAGTTTGCGAATATCTTTACGAATAGATTCACGCACATTAATCGATTGTTTGTAGTATAGAATAGCGAGATCTGTTCTGTTGTATAGCATGTACCCAATGAGGCTTAGTGCATTGGACTCGCTCTCTCTATTGTTGATTTCCCGAGAGATCGCCAGAGCTTGCCGTTCATAGTCAATGGCTTTGTCAAAATCGATGAGAGCAAGGTAAGCAGCCCCCAAATTGCTTAGGGCTTGAACCTCACCCCATCTGTCTTTAATATCACGCTTGATAGCTAAAGCTTGGACAAAGTACTCAATGGCTTTATCCGTTTTATCCAATATTTTATAAATAGTACCCAAGTTTACCAGCGTGTTGCTCTCACCAAGTCTGTCTTTGATTTCCCGAGAGAGAGCTAGATCTTGTAGATAGCACTCAATGGCTTTATCATATTTGCCGAGTCTCTCGTAAGCTATACCTAGATTATTCAGGGCTGCCGCTTCACTTTCCCGATCTTTGATTTCCCTCGAGATTGCTAACCATTGCTGTTCATACTCAATGTATTTGTCATATTTGCCAAGAGAAAGGTAAACAATACCTAGGTTTCCCAAATCTTTTCCCTCGCCCTCTTTGTCTTTAATTTCTCGTGCAATCGCTAAAGCTTGCAGATGATAATCAATGGCTTTGTCATATTTACCGAAAGAATGATAAACAATACCAAGATTGTTCAATGTCCTTCCTTCACCTTTTCTGTCATTAATTTCGCGATAAATGGTCAATGCTTTCTGCCATGACCGTAATGCAGCCTCAAACTGGCTAGTCTTATGCTGCTGGATTCCTTGAGATCTTAGTAGATCTGCCTCAGCCTTTCGGTCTTGCATTGTTTGCGCTTGGGCAGTTACAAAAAGTAAATCGGGTTGCCATCCCATCGCTAAAAGCCCAGTTAACACACCAAAAGCCAGCGAGTAGATCCGTGCCATAACAACACCATTGAGATTGCCTCACAATTGTACATTTCCCCCAAAGATACGAAACTAAAATGTTTTTTGTAGAGGCAAAGCATTCCCATTGGATGGTTTTGACGAAATGCATAAACACCTGCGGGAATGCTTTGCCCAAAAACTCGCAGCGCAGAGACAATTTGTCTGGACATTTTGGAAATCAAAGAGGGTTTAGCATTTGCATTTCGAGATTTTCTGTGAGGAGTTTATGAAGGGTGGCGCAAATGCTAAACCCCTACAAAAATTCTATTTTGCCCTTCATATCTACTGGTGTCAGCACCTCATACATCAAAATCAGTGCATTTACAATCTTGCCAATCGAACGGCTACCTTTTTGACAATAGGCAATTCCCGAATGCTCGTATCCTTGGCTTGCAATTATCAGAAAGTCTCGATCTTGCGTGACAATGACTCTTTGGGTCTGACAAACATAGGCAAGCTGTTCAGGATCGCTTTTACTGCGTAGCCCTACTTCCGCAGTGGTCGTTACATCAACACCATAACGCCGCAATCCAGCCGCTACAACTGGATCGACATTTTCATCTAGATGAAAACAAATCTTAGTCACCTCTGAGAACCTTCAGTCTCTCTTTGAGCTGAGATGGATAAGATTGTTGTAAACCGATAACCAATAATTCTTCTTCTTGCGATCGCCGATCAATTTCTTCACGATGATCGAAATAGTAAGCGATCGCGGCATAAACCGAAGCAATTTTTAGATCGTACTTCCCAGCAATTTCGGCTAACGAATAATTCATCTTGAGGTGCATCAAAGCAACATCTTCAACTGCAATTCGCGTACCAGAGATACAAGGCTTTCCACCTCGCACATCTGCAATCACTTCAATATATTCTTTACTAGTTACAAGCATTTAGGGAAGTATATCCAGAGGTGGAATATCTTAAATACCAAAGTCGCAATACTTTGAGTTTGCATTACAATTATACATTCCTCCCCCCAAGATACAAAAGAAAAATAATTCCCGTAGGGGCATAGCATTCCCGCAGGTGTTTTGCATTTAACCAAAACGATCGAATGGGAATGCTATGCCCAAAACCTTGAAACGCAGGGAAAATTTGTCTGGACATTTTGGAAATCAAGAGGGTTTAGCATTTGCGGAGTAGATTTTCTGTGAGGAGTTTATGAGTTGTGACGTAAATGCTAAACCCCCACAGGTGATCGGCGGTTTCATGGGGCGGAACGCATCCTGAAAGGAATTGCCAAATGCCACAAACATCTAGAGGTCATGCGCTTCACGATTCCTTAAGGTCGCTTGAGCAATTTGAATGCAATCCCTCGCCCTAGTTTTTGTGCATAGGCTAGCTTGCCCCAGAGTTGCGCGATCGCTTCTAGCAAACCCGAATTCGATAAAGAACCCGCATCCACTGGGTCGAAACCCAACTCGGCAGCCAAGGTGGCGGCTACGGCTTTAGCGGCGTCATCGTCACCCGCATAGAACATCGTGATCGCTTCAGAACCATATTGGGGGTCTGCCATATTTTCCCAGCCTGTCGTGTTGAAAATCTTGACAACCTTGGCAGTGGGAACGAGTTCAGCGACTCTTTCTCCACCTGAAATGGGATGATATTGAGAAGGTTCGCCAGTGAAGTTGGGATTGGTGCAGTCCAATAAAATCTTGCCCTCTAGGTTGCCCAGACTGGGCAGTAGCTCCTCCACCGCTCCCCAAGGCACAGTGAGAACCACGACCTCACCAAACTCAGCGGCTTCTGTCATTGAGCCTGCTTGGGCATTTCCTCCTGTGCGATCGAGGCGTACTTGCAGATCGATCGCCGTGCGATTGCGCACGCCAAATAGAATTTGATGACCCTGTTTTGCCCATCTCTCACCCAAGGTTCCACCGACATTACCTGCTCCAAGAATACCAATCTTCATGATTCCCTCCTAAACTCCATTTGTTTTGGTATAGCTGTTAGCAATTGCACGCAGGATGCCTGCGCTACGGTTTATACACCCAATGCTTCGATCGCGAGTTTGGCAGTGAGTTTGCCAGAATATTGCTGCTGTCCTGTTACCAGTCTTCCATCACGCAGGGCGAATTCTTTAAACAAGCCACCCGTAATGAAATTGGCTCCTAGCTTCTTGGCTTCATCCTCAATGCGAAAGGGCATGACTTTTTGACCCACAATGCGATCGGCGAAGTCTTCTTCCACATTGGCGAAACCTGTCATGGTTTTACCTTCGATCAAGGGCTTCCCATCCGATAATTTCACGTAGAGAAGAGCACAGGTTCCGTGGCATAGGGCAGCGGTTACCTTTTCGGCTTCGTAAAATTCGGCGAGGAGTTGATGCAGTCGCGTTTCGCTAGGGAATGTAAACATGGGGCCTTGTCCGCCTGCCACCACGATCGCATCAAAATTTGCAGCGCTGACATCATCGAGGCTGGGGGTGTTTTCTAGCAATGCCATCAGCTTGGGGGTATGGATGAAGCCCATACTGAGAATGTCCTCAGCAGAATAGCCACTGGCATCGCGCGGATCGCTCAAGCCATCAAATTCCACCTTGCCACCCTTGGGACTGGCGATCGTCACCTCATAACCGACTTCGATAAATTCGTACCAAGCATGGATGAGTTCTGAAGCCCAGAAACCCACTGGCCACCCCAATGTGGTGGAAATCGCAGGATTAGAGACAACCATCAAAATCTTTTTTGACGAGGTTTTGGACAGATTTAACGTCTTACTCATGGTTCTTCAGCGTTTGTTTTGATGTGCTTTCGATCTCGATTTTCGCTACGATTATTTCATTTGTCTAATTGATTATTGATATGAATGATATTCATCACATGAATATGGCAGGGGTAGATTTAAATCTACTCGTCGTCTTCGATGCCCTCATGCAAGAGCGCAATGTCACCCGTGCTGCTATGCGGATTGGACTGAGCCAGCCAGCCACCAGTAGTGCCTTAGCCCGTCTGCGCCATCTGTTTGACGATCCATTGCTAGTCAAAACACCATCGGGAATGCAGCCTACGCCCAAAGCCCTGCAATTATCAGAAGTGCTGCGATCGGCGTTATGGCAAATTCAGTCTGCGATGACCGAGCCAGAACGCTTTATCCCCAAAACATCAGAGCGGGTGTTTCGCTTGGGAATGTCAGATTATGCGGAGATGGTATTTTTACCGAAGCTGATGCAGCAGTTGTCGCATCAAGCCCCCCATCTTCAACTTCAAGTCAGAGCCACCGATCGCCAAGAGGTTCTGACGTTGCTAGATGAAGATCGAATCGATTTAGCGATCGGCTTTCATCCCCAACAGGCAGCATGGCATCAAAAGCAGGAGTTGTTTAAGGAGCGATTTGTCTGTGTCTGCCGTCAAAACCACCCCTCAGTGAGATCGCCTTTGACACTGGAAACCTATCTCGCCGCATCGCATCTCTTAGTATCCCTGCGCGAAGATCCGATCGGGCGCATCGACCGCAGTTTAGCGGAGCAAAATCTGCAACGGCATATTGCTCTGAGCATCCCGCATTTTTTGCTAACGGGTTTCATTTTGGCGCAAACCGACTTGTTGGCAGCCTTACCAGAAAGACTGGCTCGTGTTTGGATGGAACTTCAACCTTTGCAGGTTCTACCTTTACCCATGCCCGTTTCAGGTTTTGCCGTCTCGATGCTATGGCACGCCAAAAATCAGAACGAATTGGGACATACCTGGTTGCGATCGCGGTTTGGTCAAATCGCCGCAGTTGAAACATGATTCACCCGAACTATGCCCTCTTTTTGATAGAACGCTATCCATAAATCATGAATACCTTCCTCATCTATTGCAGCATCCAGCTCTTTGATATTGGCATATGGGAACTCTCTGCGATCGGCGAACTCCATAGTTTTAGTAAGAATGGAGATTCTACTGGGCATCCTCTTGTTTTCCCATTCAATTTATCCCTATAGCCGATTTCCTCCTACAAGTACTAACTCGCCCATATTTATGATTACCATGTTCTTAGAGTCATAAATGGGTTCACCCAAGATAGAGTGGGTGACGACAATCCGACCTTGCATCGTAGTGTCAGTGGCACACTGCTTTTGGTTAGACTCGCAGGGTACAATTGCCAAATTGGTGGGGGCATTGGCTATACCAAGCAGGGCTACTCGAACTAATTCTGCGGTGTGATAGCTAAAGTCTAAGGATTTGCGATTAAATTCATCGCCAATGGTTGGTAGTCCATTGTAACCCAGCCAATTATTGGGGGGTTTGATCACATGAATGCGATGAATGGGGCGATCCAAATGCGATACCAGAGCGCCGCGGATAAACATCACTTCAACATTTGAGTTCCACACATTCTGGACGGTATTATAGTTTGCTAAAAGACCACCGCCAATCATGAGTCCTGCCATTGTGATTGAGAGCAGTGAGTTTTCGTCGATCGCCAGTTTCTTAGAAATTAAGGTCAACCAATAGCTGAGGCTCCAAGCAAAAATTAAAAGTGCGATCGCTGTCGTAGGGAAAAGCAATCGATACCTCATAGCTGTGGCATTGCTGAGTAACCAAGGGAAATTAGGCAAGAGCAAAGCGGTACATAAAGCGAACGCGCGTTCGCCGACAAACCGACGTTGTACAATTTGATGAGCGATCGTACTTGTAAACTTTTGAGGGCTGACAATGGTAGCAAGCAGTACGGCGATAATCGAGCCTACAATCGCTAAACTGAGATTTCTGATGGTGTAGATATTCCAGAAATTAAATGATGTAAACACAATCTGGTCAAATAGCCTGTTGAGTTTCATCTGAAAGATATATTCATCGATGGAGATTTCTACCCTATAGGCAGTACTGTAAGGCACTTGATGGAATGGAACGATCCACAAACGCACAATTACAAAATAGATCAGAGCTGCTACACCCAAGAAAATGACATCGCGAATAAAGGCAGCCCGAAGTTCTCTCCAAGGTTGCTGCCTGTTAAACAGCAGATTGCCAATCGAGGGTACTAAATAAAAGAAGGATAGAAAAGGGTAAGTAAAAAAAGAAGTTAGAATGAGCAAAAGCGAGAGCAAAAGCTTGATCGGATTCGCTAATCCCCGCCGAGGTGCCGAGTCTACAACAGAGGTAGACATAACCAAACTGCTAGCGATCGCCAATAACGGTGCCACAGCATTGGCAAAATTTGTCATAAATACAGTGTTTTGCGCACCAGGAAGCGTGAAAACTGCCGCACTCAGAAATAAGGCAACTGGTCGAGAGATGCCCAGGGAAATCAGCCATAAGGACAATAGGGCAAGTGCAATCGCCAACAACAAAATCACGCCAATTCTCAATAGATTTAGATCGGACAAGGTATGAACGTTGCGAAATGTCATGCATTCCAATTCAGCAGTGATTGGTCTACCAATGCTGTACAGATGTTGATATTGAACGTCCCGATAGCAGTTGTTCTTAAGTTCAGGGTTACCAAAGTCTTCTCGGAAATAACGAATTTGATCGTGATGAGCGTAGGGTACGATTGTCGTGGCAGCAAAGGTGAAGTATAGAAATACTGCACCTAATAGAAAACAAACAGTAAAATCTGAAAATCTCAAAGGCTTTCTTTTAATCCACGATGGACTGCTTAAAATCCAAGAGAAGTAATCACTGAAGCTCGATCGCATTTTGCTCAAATAGTAGAAACCATTAGATGAAGGTTTGAGTAGTCGAATGAAGCGATCGCGTGAGAAATTCTAGATCGCTTCATCTTTTCTTAAAAACCAAACTTATCTTTGATAATATAGTTCGGTCTTTGCTTAGATTCAACAAAGATAGAATTGATGTATAGGCCTAAAACCCCTATTGCTAACAACTCCACGCCCCCCAAAAACAGCATCGTTACCATAATTGCCGTCCATCCTGGAATATTATGTCCTCTAACTTTTTCGAGAATTACGTAAGCTGAATATACGAACGCGCAGATCGAAACGATGAGCCCAAGCCAAGAAATTGCTTGCAAAGGCAGATCTGAGAAAGAAATTAATGCCGAATTAAAAAAATTGCGAATTACCTTGCGACTGAATATGGGAAATTTTGTTGCGCCTGCATACCGTGCTTCTCGTTGATAATGAATAGATACTTGATTAAAGCCAATCCAAGTCACCATACCTCGCAGAAAGGGATTCTTTTCTTTGAATTTTATGAGCTCGTTCACCGCGCGTCTAGATAGAAGTTTAAAATCGCCTGCTTCTGTCAAAAGATTAATATCTGACATACCTCGAAGAATTGTATAGAACCGATTTGACATCTTTTATAATGGTGAATAAAGACCCTACATTCCTCT